>DAOMFH010000018.1:0-15998 GCA_035429705.1 Actinomycetota bacterium | reverse complement strand
CGATGACGGCGCAGGTTATCGCCGCCAGTGCCGAGACCAAGACCGACCTTCCCATCCTGCGAGCCTAAGCCACTCCCCGGAGCCTGCGCGAGAGCAGCCCACTGCGACCATCCGGCCGGATGACGGGGCGGCCCCTCCTCGCCCGGCAGTCGAGACACTGGGCAGGTCGGGTATGAAGGTTGCAGGAGACTGACCCATCGCCGCCCGGGACACGTGTCTGTGATCCGCGCAGGCCTTACATCACCACCACGACTGGCGCACGGTCGCTGGTTGGCTCACGACTGGCGCACGGTTGCTGATCCACCGGACCGCAAACCCCCAACAACGCAACAGCCGCGCGCCAAGCGACCCACCCACAAGAAGCGGCCGCGCCGCGCAGGCCCTACATCACCACCGCGACTGGCGCGCGGTTAGGGATGTTGATCAAGTAATACCCCCAACGCTGCAACACTCGTGGGCCGACACCTGACGTCCAACAACACCCCCCAACGCCGCCACACTCACTGCACGCTGCGGAATCCCCGCAACCGCAGGCTGTTGAGCACAACGAAGACTGATGAGAACGCCATCGCCGCGCCGGCGACCATCGGGGTCAGCAGCCCGGCCATGGCCAGCGGGATGGCGGCACTGTTGTACGCGAAAGCCCAGAACAGGTTCTGCTTGATCGTGCGCAACGTTTGACGGCTCAGCCTGATCGCATCGACGATCGCGAGCGGGTCACTGCGCACCAGCGTGATGTCACTGGCGGAGATCGCCACGTCCGCGCCAGCCCCCATCGCGATGCCCAGGTCCGCCTGGGCCAGCGCCGCCGAGTCGTTGATCCCATCGCCTACCATCGCGACCCGCTCGCCGGCGGCCTGGCGGGCGGCCACGGCCTGCTGCTTGTCCAGCGGCTTCACCTCAGCGACAACATCATCGATTCCCACCGCAGCGGCCACCGACTCCGCAGTTGTTCTCATGTCACCGGTCAGCAGGACCGTACGAAGACCCATCTGCTGCAGCCGCGACACCGCCTCGGAACTGGAGGCACGAATGGTGTCGCTGACGAGTACCCGGCCCCGGATCTGCCCGTCCCAGGCGGCCAACACCGCTGCGGACTCGTCGGTGACCGGGTGGCCGAGTTCACGCAGCCAGCGCGGCGTCCCGGCGACCACCTCGATGCCGTCCACGACTCCGCGCACCCCCCGGCCCGGGATTGCCTCGAAGTCCTGCAACTCGCCGCGCTGCGGCAGCGCCGCAGCGATGGCCCGGCCCACCGGATGCTCACTGGCGGACTCGAGTGTCCCGACCAGACGCGAGAAATCCGCCGAATCCGACTCGACCACAACCTCGAGGCGCCCCTCGGTCAGCGTGCCGGTCTTGTCGAGCACAACGGTGTCGACCATCCGGGTGCGCTCCAGGATTTCCGGGCCGGAGATGAGCACACCGAGTTGGGCGCCGCGGCCCGTTCCCACCAGGATCGCGGTGGGTGTGGCCAGCCCAAGCGCGCACGGGCAGGCGATGATCAGGACCGCGACGGCGGCCGTGAATGCGGCGGTCCAGCCCGCCCCGGACCACAGCCAGCCGATGGCGGTCAGGACGGACAGGACGAGGACGACGGGGACGAACACGGCCGACACCCGGTCGGCTAGTCGCTGGACCGGGGCCTTGCCGGTCTGGGCCTTCTCGACGGCCGCCGCGATCTGCGCCAGTTCGGTGTCCGAACCCACCCGCTCGGCGCGCGCCACGAGCCGTCCGGTCTGGTTGACCGCGGCGCCGATCAGGGGATCGCCCGGGCCGACCGTCACCGGCATGGACTCACCGGTTACCAGGGCGTTGTCGACCGCCGATGAGCCACTCACAACCACCCCGTCAGTCGCGATGCGTTCCCCAGGCCGTACCACGAATTCGTCGCCCACGCGCAACTGTCCGATCGGAATCTGTAACTCCTGCCCGTCGCGCAGGACGGTGGCCTCCTTGGCCCCCAGTTCCAGAAGTTCCCTGACCGCCTGACCGGCACGATCCTTGGCGCGCGACTCCGCGTAGCGTCCCGCCAGCAGGAAGGTGGAGACGGTCACGGCCACTTCGAAGTAGATGTGCCCGCCGGTGAACAGTGCCACCAGCGACCAGCAGTAGGCGGCAAGGACGCCCAGGCTCACCAGGGTGTCCATGGTGGTGGTGCCATGGCGGGCGGCGTTGAAGGCGGCCCGGTGGAACGGCCAAGCGGCCCAGAACACGACCGGCGTCGACAGGACTGCGATGAGCCACATCACCGCTGTTGAGTGCACCATCGCCATGGACAACACCGCCACGGGCACCGCCAGCACGGCAGCGAGGACCAACCGCCGTCGCAACGTGGGATCCCCATGAACCACGGGGCTGTCGTCGGACTTGCGTTCCGTGGCCCCGTATCCGGCCTTCTCAACTGCGCTCACGCAGTCATCCACGCTGACCCCGGCCGGCAGTTCCACGTGGGCGGTGTGGGTGGCGAGGTTCACCGTCGCCGCGACCCCCGGCAGTGCGTTCAACTTCTTCTCGACCCGCGCCGCACACGAGGCGCAGGTCATGCCCGCAAGGTCGAGATCGATGGCGCTCACCCCCATGTCAACGCCACGCCCGCACGAGCCTATTCCGGTGCTGCGGATCCGCGAGCGGCCAGCACCGACGAGGTCGGCTGGCACCAGATGGAACTGCCGGCGCAGCACGCAGCCGGCACCGGTCTCAGCCCGGGCCACTCCCCCGCCCGCCGGCTTCAGCAGAGCCTGGCGTCAGGCGTTGCGCACGATCAGTCCCAGCACCGCCGCCAGGGACAGCACCGATCGCGGTTCGTAGGCCGCTCGCCACAGACCCCCGTGATTGGCGGCATCGGCGAACAGGTCCATCGGATTGTGCAATTGCCGTTGCGGGTTCGCAGCCGACTGCGGATCTCGCAGATCGCGCACCAGCAGCGCCGCCATCAGGGTGTTCGCGGTCCCGGGTGAGAAGACCTCGATCCCGAAGCGCCCCGCGCCGGCGTAGGCGGCGGCAAGTGCCCGGTTCTTCACGACCGACCTGGTCCGTGTGGCCGGTGCTACGTTCAGCGAGACCCGCTGACCGCCGGCCCGGGCCACCAGCGCGCGCCACCGCTGTAGCCGCTTGGCCAGCGCGTAGTTGGGCCCCTGCTGGGGAACCAGACAGTCCGCGATGCCCACCTCCCGCCCCGAGTCGTCAACCGTGGTGTCCCGGTATGCCTCCTCGAACAGGTTGGCCACCCGCAGCGGCGCCTGCAGGAAGCGCCGCGTACGGCGCTGCCTCCACCGGTCCCGGGACATCTCCACGGCGTCGTGCGGCACTGCGAAGACGTCGGTTGGCGTGGCCAGGAAAGCCAGCGAGAGGTCGTCCGTCTCCTCGGCCAGCAGGATTCCGAGCGCGTCCACGGCCATCGACACCTTCACGTGCAGCGCCCCGTCGGCGTACGCGTAGTTGCCCAGGGTGAACGGCCCGTCGATCTCCCGCAGCCAACTGAGTATCGCGTCGGTCTGCTGGATGACGTCCAGCCCGGCCACCGTGGCCACGCGGGAGTCGGACGCGGAGTCCAGCGGCAGGGAACCCCTGGGAACGGGCACCGCCAGTCGGCCGGCGGAACCCTTCGCCGTTGCCATGATCCGGTTCCAGACCGCCTCGTTGGGAAGGTCCACCGCGTAGACCGTCGCCCCCCAGTCGAGCAACTGACGCAAGGGGCCCATCTCCGCCCCGGCACCGACCACGACCACCTGGAGGTCGCTGAGGTCCAGCCACTCCGGGTGGGCCATCACCGCCCGCACGGCGTCCGCGAAGGTGGGTTCGGCGATCCCACGGGCCACCCAGTCATCGAGTTGTCCGTGCAGCGAGTCCCCGGTCAGGCGCTGGCCCCGGTACGGCACCGAGAACTCCGTACTCCGCTGGGAGCGCCCGATCACCTCGAACGTGTCCATCCCCTCGTGATCACTGCCGGCCAGCGCCGCCAGCAGTGGTCGATCGGCCCCATCGGCCGTCCAGACGAAACGCTCGTGCAGCGAGTCGAGTCCCGCCTGCGATACCGCCAGGGCGGCATCCGGGTTGGCGGCTGCCGCGACCACCAGATCCCGGATCCCCGTCAGGTATCCCGAGCGCCAGTCCTTGATCGCCTCGGTGCGCCGGGCAGCGGCCGGGTCGACCGCCCGCAGCGCGTCGGCAACCACCGCCCTTCCCGTGGCGGTGGTGCTGCGGGATCCGTCGAAGGCGGCGGGGAATTCGACTCCGGTCTGCATGGTCGCTCAATGTACCCCGGCCGGACCAGCAGCGGTATCCGTCCAGCGGGTCGTCACGGGTTGCCGTAGAACAGCCGCTCCATGACGTTGCGGGCCCGGCGGGTCACCCGCCGGTAGTCCTCGGGCATGGCCCCCCGGTTCTCCGGCGGGTAGTCCAGCAGGTGGGCCACCTTGCCCAGACTCCGGTAGTCGGTCGGCACGGTGTCCCCTGCCCGGCCAGAACTGAGGATCACCGCGTTGCGGATGGCCGAGGCCAGTCGCCAGGCATCCACCAGCAGTCCGCAGTCCTGGTCGGCGATCAGTCCTTCCTCGGCGGCGCGCTCCAGCACCGGGACAGTCTGTGTTGTGCGCAACTGCGGCAGGCGATGTCCATGCTGCAGTTGGAACAATTGCGCCACCCACTCGACATCAGACAGTCCACCCCGGCCGAGTTTGACGTGCAGGGTCCGATCCGCACCTCGCGGGAGCCGCTCGGCCTCCATTCGGGCCTTGAGCCGGCGCATCTCGACGAGGTCTCCCGGCGAGACCCCGGATGCGGGATAGCGAATAGGGTCCACCAGCGCCACGAAGGCGTCCTGCAGGGCAGGCGAGCCGGCCACGGGCCGCGCCCGCAGCAGCGCCTGCGCCTCCCAGGCCGCCGACCAGCGCTGGTAGTAGGCCGCGTAGGAGGCCAGAGAACGCACCAGCGGGCCGTTGCGGCCCTCCGGACGCAGATCCGCATCGAGGTCGATCGGCGGATCCGCACTGGGCAGCGCCAGCAGTCTGCGGACCTCGTTGGCCACACCCATTGCCGAGTCCGAGGCCAGCGCATCAGTCACGCCGTCCCGCGCGCGGTAGACGAACATGACGTCCGCGTCGGAGCTGTAGCCGAGTTCCTCACCGCCGTAGCGGCCCATGCCAAGCACCACGAACTCGATCAGGTCCTCGGCCTGCCTGCCCGCGACGATCACCGAGGAGGTCGCGACTGCGAGAGCAGCCTGGATCGTCGCGTCCGCGATCGCACTGAGCGCCGGGCCCACCTGCGCGATCGACAACCGCCCGAGGCAGTCGGCCGCGGAGATCCGGAACAACTCCCGTCTCCGGGTGGCCCGGATCGCCACGATCGCCGCCTCCGGATCTGCCTGCCGCAGGCCGGCGGCGACCGCCTCCGCTGCGATGTCCGCCGCCGGCCGGGGAACCAGTTCGTCGTCGTGCGCCAGGATCTGCACCGCATCGGGGGCCCGCAGCAGCAGGTCGGTCGCGTAGCGCGACGAAGCCAGGATGTGCGCCATGCTCTGCGCCGTCTGCGACTCGTCGCGCAGCAATCGCAGATACCAGGGGCTCGCCCCGAGCGCGTCGGACACCTGGCGGAAGCCGAGCAGGCCGGCATCCGGGTCCGGGCAGTCGGCGAACCAGCCGAGCAGGACCGGCAGCAGGGTGCGCTGAATGGCTGCCCGGCGGCTCACCCCGTTCGTCAGCCACTCGAGGTGGCGCAGCGCACCGTCCGGATCCAGGTAGCCCAGTGCCCACAGTCGCTGACCGGCCGCCTCGGGCGTCAGCCGGGCCTCCCCGGAGTCGAGGCGGGCCACGGCGTTGAGCAGCGGCCGGTAGAACAGCTTCTCGTGCAGGCGCCGGACCTGCAGCACCTCCCTGGCGTATGCCGTCTCAATCTCGGCGGCTGGATCTGATCGCATGCCGATGGAACGCGCGATGACGCGCAGTTCCGGCTCCCGGTCCGGGAACAGGTGGGTGCGCCGCATATGGCGCAACTGCACCCGGTGCTCGAGCACCCGCAGGAAGCGGTAGGCCCCGGCCATGCCGGCCGCATCCTCCCGGCCCACGTACCCCCACGCGGCGAGCGACTCGAGGGCCGGCAACGTGCTGGGTGAACGCAGCGTGGCATCGCTGCGACCGTGCACCAACTGCAGCAACTGCACCGCGAACTCGACATCGCGAAGCCCACCGCGCCCGAGTTTGATCTCCCGGTGCGCCTGCTTCTCCGGGATGTGCTCCTCCACCCGGCGGCGCATGGCCTGTACGTCGTCGACGAAGTTGTCACGGTCGGCGGCCGACCAGACCAGGTCCGCCACCGCCTGGACATAACGCTGACCCAGCGCCAGGTCCCCGGCCGCCGGCCGGGCTTTCAGCAGCGCCTGGAACTCCCAGGTCTTCGCCCACTTGGCGTAGTACGCGAGGTAGGAGTCAACCGTACGCACCAGGGCGCCGGCCTTGCCCTCGGGGCGCAGCGCCGCATCGACCTCCCAGATCGACCCCTCGGATGTCGCGGTGTTGGCTATCTGCATGAGCCGGCTCGCGACCTGCTGCCCGGCGCGCATGGCGACGTCGGTGGGAACGTCGGCGGAGCTCGGCTCGGCGACGAACACGACGTCGACGTCGGAGATGTAGTTCAGTTCCTGCGCACCGCACTTGCCCATGGCCACCACCGCCAGGTGCACCTGGGCGGCGGCCGACCCGACCTCCCGAACCGCCAGTTCCAGGCACCCCTGCAGGGCGGCGTCGGCCAGCGCGCTCAGTTCGGCCATGGTGGTCTCCAGACCGGCTTCGCCGGCCAGGTCACGGGCGGCCACCCCGACTAGTTCCCGACGGTAGGCAACCCGCAGGCCCAGCATGGGATCCGGACCGCTCACCGATGCCAGGATGCGCTGTCTGGCCCCTTCTGTGTGGTCGCTGGACACGCTGTCGAGCAGGTCTGGGTGGCGCCGGAGAAAGTCGCCGAGACTCTCCGACAAACCCAGCAGACAAAGCAGGCGGGTCTTGTACTGCGGGACCGACAACACCCGGCGCAGGTCCGCCGGGTTGTCCCGCGCGAGGTCGGTGATCACCTCCAGCGCACGGTCGGGATCGGCGGCCAGCCCGAAGTCGGCGGGTTGGAGGGCGTGCGCCGACTCGCTGTCGATCAATCCCTGGAGCTGCTCGGCCGCCCGTTCGACGTCGGTGAAACCGATCCGCACCAGGTCGGTGTGCAGAGTCGTCTCGGGCCGACTCATAGCGACAGGTACCGCTCCAGTTCGAAGCGGGTCACGTGTTTCTTGTACTCGGCGACCTCCGCCTTCTTGTTGCGAAGGAAGAAGTCGAAGACGTGCTCCCCGAGCGTCTCCGCGACCAGTTCCGAACCCTCCATGGCCACGATGGCGTCCTCCAGACTGCCCGGCAGGGGTCGCAGGCCCAGTGCCCGCCGCTCACCGTCGGTGAGTGCCCACACGTCGTCCTCGGTGGCCGACGGCAGTTCGTACTTGTCCTCGATACCTTTCAGGCCGGCGGCGAGGATCACCGCGTAGGCCAGATACGGATTGGCGGCGCTGTCCAGGGACCGGAACTCGATACGGGTGGACTGTCCCTTGTGCGGCTTGTACATCGGCACCCGCACCAGCGCCGAGCGGTTGTTGTGACCCCAGCAGATGTAGCTGGGGGCCTCCATCCCACCGGCCAGCCGCTTGTAGGAGTTGATCCACTGGTTGGTCACCGCGGTGATCTCCGGCGCGTGGTGCAGCAGCCCGGCCATGAACTGCCGGGCGAGCAGGGACAGTTGCAGATCCGCCCCCGGCTCGAAGAAGGCGTTCGCGTCCCCCTCGAACAGGCTCACATGGGTGTGCATCCCGGAGCCGGGATGGTCGGTGAACGGCTTGGGGATGAAGGAGGCAGTGACGCCGTGTTCCAGCGCCACCTGCTTGACGACCAGGCGGAAGGTCATGATGTTGTCCGCCGTGGTGAGGGCGTCGGCGTAGCGCAGGTCGATCTCCTGCTGGCCCGGGGCACCTTCGTGGTGGGAGAACTCCACGGAAATCCCCATGTGCTCGAGGGTGGAGATTGCCTGGCGCCGGAAGTCCTGACCGGCCGGTCGCGGGCTGTGGTCGAAGTAGCCCACGTTGTCCACCGGCACCGGCTCGCCGTTGGGCCCGGGCTGCTCGTTGAACAGGAAGAACTCGATCTCGGGGTGGGTGTAGAAAGTGAATCCCTGCTGGGCGGCCTTGGCCAACTGGCGCTTCAGCACCCATCTGGGATCGGCGTACGACGGCGATCCGTCGGGCAGCAGGATGTCGCAGAACAGTCGTGCCACCGGCATCTCGTCGCCGCGCCAGGGCAAGACCTGGAAACTGGAGGCGTCGGGCTTGGCGAGCATGTCGGACTCGGTCACCCGGGAGAAACCCTCGATGGCCGACCCGTCGAACCCGAGCCCCTCCGCGAAGGCACCCTCCAGTTCGGCCGGCGCGATCGACACCGACTTGAGGATGCCCAGCACGTCGGTGAACCACAGCCGTACGAACCGGATGTCCCGTTCCTCGATGGTGCGCAGCACGTACTCTGTCTGCTTGTCCATGGACCCATCCTGCCGTATGGCGAGGCCGCGCGGCGGCGCTCGGCTCCCGGGGGTCTGGGCGCTCCCTGGGGTAGCGGGATGCTCCCGGGGATCCTGGGCGCTCCCCGGGGGGCGGGATGCTCCCGGGGGGCGGGATGTCCCATTGCCGCGCCGATGGCCCGCTATAGAAGGCCATCGCCGCGGCAACGGGCTATCGGGACTCGACCACCCGGCCTCCGGCAATGCAGCGGCCCGCCGGGCTCACGAAGACTGCTGCGCTCGGCCAGCAGCACTCACCAGGGCGGTCACGCCCGACCAAGGCAGCACCGACGATGCCTCGAGCCACGTCAGTGGAAGCGCCAGCAGTACTTGTTGCCCAATCTGCGCCAGGTCTGCGGCCCGACCTTGCCGTCGACCACCAGGCTCTGCCGGCGCTGGAAACGGGTGACGGCCTGGGCGGTCTGGGGTCCGTAGCTCCCGTCAACCACCACACGCCGGCCCTGGTCATCGCGGATCGGCACGGCGCGCAACACCTCCTGGACCGACCTCACGGCCTTGCGGACCTTCGGTCTGGTGGTGTTCGCCAGTGCGGTCGACAACATGAACCGGAACGGGTATTGGCGGTTCGCCTTCGGCACCGAGGGGTCGTCGAAGTTGCACACGGTGTACTTCGACCCGGCCACGGCCTGGGCGGACGCTGGCGCCGGCATGGCCAGCGGCGCTGCCAGCAGAAGGGCGGCGCCAACGGGAACGGCTAGTGAGGTGCGCATGGTGGCCTCCTTGGCACCTGCCGATGGTAGTCCGCGAACCCTGTCCCGGTCCACGGGGCGCCACTGCGTATCGCCCGGCTGCGTACCCCCAGCGCGGTCGTGGGGATCTCCGGTGGGCTGCCACACTGAAGCCATGGCACAGTTCCGGATCGCACTGGCACAGGTGAATCCCACGGTCGGAGATCTGCTGGGCAACCGCGCACTGGTGGTCGAGACCGCCGCGAAGGCGGCGTCGGCCGGGGCTGATCTGGTGGCGTTCCCGGAGATGATGCTGACCGGATACCCGATCGAGGACCTGGCCCTGCGACCCAGCTTTCAGCTTGCCTGTCAGCATTCCCTGGAGACGTTGGCCTCGGATCTCGACGCGGCCGGACTCGGGCAGATCACGGTGGTGGTGGGCCACCTGGCACCCGCCCCGGACGGTGGGGACCGGCGCGGGCACAACGCCGCCGCGGTTCTGCACGGCGGCACGGTGGTGGCCGACTACGCCAAACACCACCTGCCCAACTACGGCGTGTTCGACGAGCGGCGCTACTTCCACCCCGGAAACCGCCCATGCCGCATCCGGGCCGGTGACGCGGATGTGGCCCTGATGATCTGCGAGGACCTCTGGGTGAGTGCAGGCCCCCTCGACGATCTTGCGCAGAAACCGCCCGGCGTGGTCCTGGTGATCAACGGGAGTCCGTACGAGCGGAACAAGGACGACGTCCGGCTCGGCCTGTGCGCGCAGCGGGCCCGGGAGGTGGGAAGTGCGGTGGCCTACGTCAACATGTGGGGAGGCCAGGACGAACTCGTCTTCGACGGGGGCTCACTCATCGTCGGGGCCGACGGCGAACTGCTGGCCCGTGCCCCGCAGTTCGTCGACCACCTGCTCATCGCGGACCTCAAGGTGCCCGATGCCTCAGGGCCAGCCGATGTTCGCGTCGCGGTGCGACACCCTGACGATCATGCACCCGGATCGGTCGCCGAGCCGCTCAGCGACGTCCGTGAGGTCTACCTCGCACTGGTCACCGGGCTGCGGGACTACGTGCACAAGAACGGGTTCAATTCGGTGGCCCTGGGCATGTCCGGCGGCATCGACTCGGCATTCGTGGCAGCCATCGCCTGCGACGCCCTCGGCCCGCAGAACGTGCACGGGGTCAGGATGCCCAGCGAGTTCTCCTCCGCGCACTCCCTGTCCGATGCGGCGGAGTCCGCCCGGCTCACCGGCATGAACCTGCGCACCGTCCCGATCTCCGACATGGTGGACGCCTACCAGCGCAACCTGGCGCTGACCGGGCTGGCCGCGGAGAACCTGCAGGCGCGGGTGCGCGGTGCGATCCTCATGGCCATCAGCAACTCCGAGGGCCACCTGGTCCTTGCCACCGGGAACAAGAGCGAACTCGCAGTCGGGTACTCCACCGTCTACGGCGATGCGGTCGGGGGGTTCGCGCCGATCAAGGACGTCCCCAAGACCCTCGTCTGGGAGATGGCCCGCTGGCGCAACGCTTCCGCCCAGGACCACGGAGAACCGGGGCCCATCCCGGTCGGCAGCATCGAGAAGCCCCCGTCGGCTGAGTTGCGCCCGGGGCAACTGGACTCCGACTCCCTGCCGGACTACGTCCGCCTGGACCAGGTCCTGGAACACTACGTCGGCGCGGACCTGGGCGCCCTGGACCTGGTCGGGCTCGGCTACGATCCCGGCCTGGTCTCGCAGGTGGTGCGGCTGACCGACACGTCGGAGTGGAAGCGACGCCAGTACCCGATCGGTACGAAGATCACCTTCCGTGCCTTCGGCCGCGACCGGCGGCTGCCCATCACCAACCGCTGGCGGGAACCGTTGGGCTGAGGGCGCCAGCCGCGGCCATGCGCATGAGCGGCAATGCGCATGCGCGGCGAGTGCCCGGACCTCAGCGCCCGGCCGGTGGCTGCGGCGGATCCGCGACCGGAACTCCCGCGTCGGCTTCCCACTGGGCCTCCTCGGGCTGGGCCGGCAGGCGGGCCAGTGAGACCACCAGTGCGATCAGGATCAGCACCGCGGAACCGAACGCGGCGGCGTGGAAGGCGCGCATGAAACTGTCGACCGCGGCTGCTTCGACGGCTGCCGCTTGTCCCGGCGGCATGGCGCCGGAGGCGACCGCCTTGCCCACCGCCTCGTAGGCACTGCCGATGGAATCCGTCACAGGTCCCCTGAACTGGTCCGGCAACTGGTTCAGGGCGGCCTGGCTGCGGATGGTGGTGCTGTAGACCACCGCCACCACCGACGACAGGACCGCGACACCGATGGCTGCCGAGACCTGCCTGACCGTGTTCTGCACAGCCGAACCGGACCCGGACTTCTCCGGCGGCGTAGCCAGCGTCATCCGGGTCGTCGACGGCGCGATGACGTTGCCCAGCCCGAATCCCAGGAAGAACCAGATGACGAGCAGCACCCAGGCCGGTGTGGTGGGTTCCAGCAGCACGAAGGACACGAAGACGCCACCGGCCAGCACGAGACCGAAGGGGACGACCCGGCGGGCTCCGAACCTGTCCACCATCTTGCCGCTGCGCGGGGCGGCGAGGACTTGTCCCACGGCGATCGGCAGGGTGAAGGCACCTGCCTGCAGGGGACTGTAGCCGCGGGCCAGCTGCATGTAGAAGGCCAGGAACAGCAGCGACCCGGTCATGGCCGCGAAGGTCAAGGAGACGGTGGCCAGTGAGACTGAGAAGGAACGGATCGAGAACAGGGAGACGTCCAGTGAGGGGTGCGTGCTGCGGATCTCCATCACGACGAATGCAGTCAAGATCGCTACTCCCGCCACGATGGCGCCCAGCGCCCCCGGGGTGAGCCATTCCTGGGTGTCCCCGCCGTGCTGGATGCCGTACACGAGCAGGAACAGCCCGCAGATGCTCATGACCAGGCCGACGGGGTCGAGTCTGCCCGGTTTCGGATCCTTGGACTCGGGCACCAGCAGCATGATCCCGATCACGCCGACGATCACGATGGGCACGTTGATCAGGAAGACCGAGCCCCACCAGAAGTGCTCCAGCAGGAACCCGCCCAGCAGCGGCCCGATCGCCATGGCCCCGCCCACCGCGGCCGCCCACATGCCGATCGCCTTGCCCCGTTCGCGGGGCGGGAAGACCACCGTGATGATCGCCAGTGTGACCGGCATGACCGAGGCGCCGCCCACGCCCATGAGTCCCCGGGCCAGGATCAGGTGGATCGGGCTCTCGGCGATCGAGCACAGCGCCGATGCGAGGCCGAACAGCAGCAGCCCGATGACCAGGACCCGCTTGCGTCCGAACCGGTCACCCAGCACCCCCCAGGTGAACAGCAGCGACGCGAACACCAGCGTGTAGGCGTTGATCGACCACACGATCTCGTTCTGGGTCGCGGCGAGATCCTCCTGGATGGTCTTCACCGCCACGTTCAGGACGGTGTTGTCCAGCACCACGACCAGGAGGCTGACCACCAGCACGCCGAGGATCTGCCACCGGCGTGGGTGCGCGGTCTGCGTGTCCGTCTGTTCGGAATCCATCTCGCTGCGCATCCTACGGGGGCCGGGGCGCCCGGCAGGCAGTAGACCCGACGGCACTCGCCGAGGTCCGGCCGGCGCCAAGAATCCCGGGGATCCCCGTGAACCCCTGGTGGCCAGGTTCGGTCCGGGCGTCGTCTCGACGGTTCCGCCCTGGTGCGGCACGCAGATCACGAACGCGGCATGCCGGTCCCGCTGCCCGCCTGGAGTGCCGGATCCGGGAGAACACCGCGGTGGGACGACCCCGCTGCTCCGACATGAAGACACCCGGGCCCGCGCCCGGCCAGAGCCGATCGGGTCGTCCCGGGATGTGACCCATTCCCCAGAATTCACCTCTGGTGGGATGCCTGACCCTGTGCCACCATGTGACTGTCCGGGGACTCACCGTGAGCCTCGAGGCTGGAGGTTGCTCCCATGTCCGAACCCCTGTACGGCCCGGCGACCGGCCGTCGCGTGACCACCAAAGACCTGTTCGCCGCGAAGGCCCGCGGCGAGAAGTGGCCCATGATCACCGCCTACGACGCACTCACGGCTGGACTGTTCGACGCCGCCGGTATCCCGGTGATGCTGGTGGGCGACTCCGCGGCGATGGTCGTGTACGGACACGATTCCACCATCCCGGTCACCGTGGATGAGCTCATCCCGCTGGTCTCGGCCGTGGTGCGGGGCTCACAGCGGGCGATGATCGTCGCGGATCTGCCGTTCGGTTCGTATCAGGAGTCGCCGCAGCAGGCCCTGGCGACCGCCACCCGGTTCATGAAGGAGACCGGCGCGCACGCGGTCAAACTCGAGGGCGGCGAACGGGTACTCCCCCATGTCGAGTTCCTGACCAGTGCCGGCATTCCGGTCATGGCCCACCTCGGACTCACCCCGCAGTCTGTCCACCAGTTGGGCGGATACAAGGTCCAGGGCCGCGGCGAGGCCGGTCAGCGCCTCATCCTGGACGCCAAGCACATGGAGCAGGCCGGCGCCTTCGCGGCGGTGCTGGAGGTGGTTCCGGCCGACCTGGCCGAGGCGGTCACCCGCGCGGTGTCCATCCCGACGATCGGCATCGGCGCCGGGCCGCACACCGACGCCCAGGTGCTGGTGTGGCAGGACCTGGCGGGACTCACACCCGGACGGCCGGCGAAGTTCGTCAAGCAGTACGCGGACCTGCGCTCAGTGCTGACCGGCGCAGTGCGGACCTGGGCCGATGAGGTCGTGGCCGGCACCTATCCGGGCGCGGAGCACGAGTACCACTAGGGGATTCAGCCCTTCTCCAGGTCCCGCCGGAGCCGCACGGCCGCCAAGCCCACGTTGGTGCCGGACGCGTAGGCGGCCGCCCCCGACAGGACGGTGGCCGCCAGAATGCCGAATGAGGTGACGAGGACCCGGGACCAGGAGGCCTGCCCGACAACGGCGCTGCCGACCTCGAGCACGATCGCCAGCATCCCGATCACCGCCACCAGATAGCCGAGGTTGACCAGGGTCCGCTCGACCTTCAGCGCGTGCCGGATGCGGCCTTCGTAGTCATCCGCGGCGAACCAGGCCATCAGGGCAGATCCGTGATCCGCACCCCGGCGTGCACCTTGTAGCGGCGGTTGATCGAGATGAGATTCGCGGTCAGGGACTCAACCTGCGCGGCGTTGCGCAGTCGCCCGGCGAACACCCCGCGCATCCCCGGGATGCGTCCGGCCAGCGCGATCACCTCGTCGGCGGCCTCCCGGTCGTCGGACAGCACCATGATGTCGATGTCCATCTCATGGTCGAGGTCGGCGAGCAGCACGGCACTTACGTGGTGGAAGGCCGCGACCACCCGCGCCCCCGGCGCCAGACCCGCGGCCTGCGCGGCGGCGGATCCCTCCGGCACCGACAACGGGAAGGCACCCTGCTTGTCGAACCCCAGCGGGTTCACGCAGTCGATGAGGATCTTGCCGGCCACCGCGTCGGCCACCTCGGCCACGGTCGCCGCATGCCCGGCGTAGGGAACTGCGACGAGCACGATGTCGGCCTGTCGGGCGGCGTCGAGGTTGCCGGCCCCGCGCACCCCGATCTCCGCCGCTGCCGCCTGCGCCCGGGCCGGGTCCCGTGAACCCAGTACCACGTCGAGTCCGGATCGTGCCCAGCGCGCGGCCAGGCCCTTGCCCTGGGGTCCGGTGCCACCCAGCACCGCGATCATCGTCATGGCCGCCAGTTTGCCAGTACGCGGGCAGGCACCGACGCAGCATCCGCCGCGGCCCCGATCAGCCCTGGTCGGTCGGTGCACCGGCAGGCGCTGGCCCGGCGGTCACCGGGCCGCAATCAGTCGGAGCCTTTGGGAAGCGCTGATTGATGCTGCTGCGTGCGAAACGGGGCTGGCGGTGCGGGATGTGGTTGCCCAGATCTTGTGTCATGGCTGTTGCCATGGCGCCAGATATGGGGGGGGCCGCAGATCGCGCTGCCAGGCGCGTTGCAGCCAGGGCATGATCAATCAGTGCTTCCTTTGGGCTTGCCGTGCTCCCACTCGGTCTCGCCGGCGTCCCACTCGTCGTTGCGCTTGCGAGCGATCTCGAAGGCATGCGACGCCTGCTCCTCGGACTCGTACGGCCCGAGCCGCTCCGAGTTCGCGCAGCCTTTCTCGGGCTCCACCCGGTTGTGCACCAGGCAGTAGTACCACTTCATCGGATCCTCCACACACTCGAACCTGTTGGCATCCTGACACCTAGACTGACCGTCATGCCTCTCGCCCCGGGCCGGGTCTCACCGCTGCGCACGGTACCCGCCGACATCGAGCGACCCGAATACGTCGGCCGGCCACAGCCCACGCCGTACCTGGGCCCCGAGGTCAAGGACCCCGAGACCATCGAGGCGATGCGGGTGGCGGGCAGGCTCGCCGCCCGGGCGCTGCAGGAGGTGGGCCGCCACGTGCAGCCCGGCGTGACCACCGACCGTTTGGACGCCATCGGCCACGAGTACCTGTGCGACCACGGCGCCTACCCGTCGACCCTCGGCTACCGGGGGTACCCGAAGTCACTGTGCACCTCGTTGAACGAGGTGATCTGCCACGGCATCCCGGACTCGACGGTCGTGCAGGACGGCGACATCGTCAACATCGACATCACGGCCTTCATCGGCGGCGTGCACGGGGACACCAACGCGACGTTCCTGGCCGGTGACGTGGACGAGGAGTCACGGCTGCTCGTGGAACGCACCCAGCAGGCGACCCTGC
>DAOMFH010000017.1:11401-16779 GCA_035429705.1 Actinomycetota bacterium | reverse complement strand
GCAGTCGTTCGGCTACTGGCACTCCGACCACGCCGGGGTGGTGGGCAAGTACCGCATCAAGTGATACGGCTCTTTGGATTGCGGGGGACTGTTCAGCAGTAGGGGCTCCAACAGGCGCCACCACCGCGCGCGGGGTTGTCAGCTGGGCATCGGGCCCGATCGGCGACTGGCGCGCGGTTGGTGGTTCAGTCAAGATCAACTCCTCGACGCTGCAACAGTCGTGACCAGCCGACCGCCCCCGAGCAGACTGGACTGCCCCCGTGGGTCTGAAGAACCAGTGAAACCACTCGCCGGCGAAGTCCGACTACGTCGCTGGGACTCCGAGCCGCAACACCGCCTCGAACCCGCCGCTCGGGCTGCGGCCAAGGATCAGATCTCCCCCCGAAGCCTGTGCGAGGCGACGGGCGATCGACAGCCCGAGTCCCGTGGATCCGGCTGGCCGGTCACCGTTCGCCGGGGGCAGCCCGGGTCCGTCATCCTGCACCACCACGTCCACGATTCTGGCGGCCGGCCGCACCGCCACGGCGAAACCGGCGCCTTCGGGGGTGTGCAGGAAGACGTTCTGCAGCAGGATGTCCACCCCGGCCGCCAGGTCGTCCGCGGTGGCGCGCACGGGGGCCGGCAGCGAGGGGATGTCGACCGTCAGCCGGCGGTTCTGATCCTCGGCGAGCACGCCCCAGAAACTCACCCGCTCGCGCACGACCGTACAGGCGTCGCACTGCGCGTAGAGGCCCTCGCGGGTGGGGCGGCGCACGGTGGTGATGATCTCGTCCACCATGCGCTGCACCGAGTCGAGGTCGTCGCGCAGCCGATCCCGGACGGTGGGGTCGTCGACCCCGTCGAGGTCGACGGACAGCACGGTCAACGGGGTGCGCAATTGGTGGGCGAGTTCGGCGGTCTCGGAGCGTTGTTCGGCCAGCAGTTCCGCCACCCGGACGGTGAGCCGGTTCAGCGCGACCCCGACGCCTTGGATCTCGGACACCGAGGATGTGCTCGCCCGCGCCGACAGGTCCCCATCGGCGACCCGGTTGGCGGTGTCGGTCAGGTCGAGAAGGGGAGTGACGGTGCGGCGGGCCAGCAGCCACGCGGCGATGGCGGCGCATGAGAGCAGGAACAGCGAGGCGAGCAAGTACCCCGCGAGCCGGGCGCCGAGACCCTTGCGCAGATCGGCGGGGGTCATCGTCACCAGCACGACCCCCCGATGGTCGCCCATCAGCACGGGTGTGGCCGCGTAGCCGGTACCGTCCACGATCGCGGTGGCGGCGGTCCCGGCCTCGGCGGTACGCACGACGGCCGTGGCCGCGGGGGTGGGCGCCGGTCCGGCAACCAAACCATCCGGACCCACCAGGGTCACGTCTCCCGGGCCGTCGTCGAGGTCCAGGTGTGACGTCAGATCGTCCTCGTCGAGGTGGGGGTCCCGGCGAAGTTGTGCGCGGGCCTCCTCCTGCCACGCCAGCGCCACCGAGCGGGCATGGTCCGCGCCACGGGCCACGGCTTCGATCCGTACGCTGTCGCTGGCCGAAACGATCAGCGGCACCATCATCGCGATCAAAGCGGTTGCGCACACAGCGAGGCCGAAGACGATCAGTCGCCGGTACATCAGGCCGGCCCGGCATCCTCGAGCATGACACCCACCCCGCGGACCACATGGATGAAGCGCGGTTGGTCGACGTCCTCGCCCAATTTGCGCCGCAGCCAGGAGATGTGAACATCCACCGTCCGCGCGCTGTCGGTCCGCTGCCAGACGCCCCGCAGCAACTCCTTGCGGCTGACGACCTGGCCGGGGCGGGTCGCGAGGTACGCCAGGAGGTCGAACTCGAGCCGGGTCAGTTGCAGGGCACTCCCGTCGACCTCCGCTGTCCGGCGCGCGGTGTTGATCGTCAATCCCCCGACCCGCAGCGTCGCGGCTTCCGGGTCGGCCGCTTCGGCACCGCTGCGCCGCAGCACCGCACGAATCCGGGCCTCGAGCTGAGCCGGATCGAAGGGTTTGACCACATAGTCGTCGGCACCCGCGTCGAGCAGTTCGACGATCAGTCCCTCGTCGTCGCGGGCGGTGGCGACGATCACCGGCACGTGGCCGGCCGCGCGGATCATCGACAGCAGTCGCTCACCGGCCATGTCAGGCAGTCCGAGGTCGAGGATGACCACGTCGGGAGAACCACTGAGCAGGCTTTGCAGCCCGTCCAGGCCGGTGGCGGCACTGTCGACTGCGTGGCCGCGGGTGTGCAGGGCTCGGGTCACCGCGGTGCGGATGCCGAGGTCGTCCTCGATGAGCAGCACATGAGCCACGCCGGGAAGCCTACGCCGACCGCAGGCGCAGTGCCGCCCCCGGGCAGTTGGCCACGGCGGCGCGGGCGGCACCCTCCTGTTCGGGGGTCACCTCCATCTCCGTGGGCATGTGCGGGTATCCCATCGCATCCGAGGCGATACGTTCGCTGAACGCGGCGGCACACACTCCGTGGCCGTTGCACAGGGTCCAGTCGATCGTCAGTCGTTTCACGAGTCACCTTCCAGGTTGTCGAGCGAGCAGTGGCCGGCTCGGTGCATCGCCATCTCGCCGGCCAGCAGCCGAGCAGCCGAGACCATGGCGGCGCCCGCCTGAGCCGGGTGAGCGCACAGTCCGCGGCCGGCGTCGGCCGCTATCGCCTCGATGCGCTCCAGCACGTCGGCCCGGTGTACGGCCCGGGCCAGTTCAGGAAGCCCGGCCATGCACGGACCGCACTGGCCCGCCGAGGCCGCCGCCAGATGATCGGCCACCGCCCCCGCGACCGTCACCGCGCAGACGTCCTCGGGCAGGAAGATGAGGACTCCGGCCCCCAGCCGGCCGCCGACCTCCGCGAGCCCGGTCCAGTTCACCCCCGCGGCCAGGGTCCGGTCGTCCAGGGGAAGCCACCGGCCGTGCCAGCCCCCGGTGATCAGCACCCGTGGCCGCCCGATCGGCCGCCCGGTCGTCAGGACATCGCCCACTGTGGTGTCCGGTGCCACTTCCAGGACGCCGGCGTGCTCGACGGCTCCGGAGATGGTGACAAGCGTGCTCGCCGCGTACTCCCCGGCCAGGGCGGCGGCCAGCCTGGCGAAGGTCTCGACGTTGCTGAGCAGCACGTGCCGGGCTCGTCCCCAGCCGGAGCGCAACTTCGGTGGTCTGCCCAGCGGTGCGGGCAGCGCCGGTCCTCCGGCCAGCGCGTTGACGACCGCTGAGGCCTCACCGGCGACCAGGGTGTCCGGCCCGACCGAGACCTCGATGCGCGGCTCGGCGGCCGGACGCTGCGCGGCGGCCTCACGCACGGCCGCGCCGACGGCGGTCCGGCCGGCGGCGATGCGTACCACGATCCGCGGGGATCGCAGGGCCCGGGCCGCGGCCACCGCGCCGTCGAGGACCAGGTGCGGGACGTGACGCAACAGCACGGCGTCCTTGCTGCTGGCATCCTCGCCCTCGGAAGCGTTGACCACGACCGGCCCGGCGGGCTGGCGCATGGCGCGCAGTTTCACAGCGGTCGGGAAGCCCGCGCCGCCGTGACCCCGCAACCCGGTGGCCCGTGCCAGTTCGGCGAGCTCGTCGGCGGACCGGTGGGCCGGGGCGGGCCAGCGCCGCCGGTGCTCCTCGAGACTCAGCGCGCGGCTGGGCTCGGCTCCTGCCAGCAGCAGCCGGCCGGGGGATAGCAGCCGGTCGGGTGGTGCCCCCGCCGGGCGCCCGGGCAGGGCCAGGCCGGGCAGGGCCGCCAGGCGCGAACACGTCGCGACCGTGGTCACGAGTTCCCGCCGGGCATCTTGTAGGGGACGGGCACCGGTTCGGGGACGGGCGGTGGTTCGGCAATGATGACCGGGGCCGGGCGCGGCCCGACCGGCGCGTCGCCGGCGAACAGTCTGGCGATGGTCGCGGCGGCCACGGCCACCGCACTGACTCCGGCCAGGGTCAGCATGACCCAACTGCTGCGATCCGTCCCCACCCCGAACGCGTGGACCATCGCCAGCAGCCACACCGCATAGGCCAATCGGTGCCACTTCCACCAGGAGCGGGCGTTGCGGGTGCGCAGGGCGGAACTGACCATCAGCACTGCCAGCAGGTCCAGGGACAGCGCCCCCAGCCCGATCCACTCCGGCTCCCACTGGCTGACTCCCGGAATGGCGGCGGCCAGCGGGGA
Organism: Actinomycetota bacterium; assembly: GCA_035429705.1. Classification (GTDB taxonomy): domain Bacteria; phylum Actinomycetota; class Actinomycetes; order S36-B12; family UBA10799; genus JADKAV01. Next base: position 12,637 of record DAOMFH010000017.1, on the reverse strand, counting down.
GATGGGTACCCAGGAGTCCAGGACCGCGAGAAGTACATGGCCGGCGATCAGGACCGTGCCCACCACCGCGGAGGTCCGATGCAGGCTGACACAGACCAGCCTCGTGCGGGGCCGGCGGATGGCGGGGCCGACGATGCCGAGCACGACGGCCAGCGAAAGCAGGCCCAGGGCGATGACGCCGCTGGATCGGAGCAATGCCCAAGTGATCATGCGACCAGCTCCTCGGAGACGGCCCAGCCGCCGATCATGGTTGACCGGCCCTCCGGACCGACCAGCCAGGCGTCGAGGCCGAGTGATGTGAGCCATGCCGGTGCATCCTCACCCTGGATGACCGCCGCGGTGGCAGCGGTGTTGGCCGCGGCTGCGTTCGCCGCCACGACCGTGACCGAGGTCCAGCACGTGCGCGCCGAGGCTCCCGTGCGCGGGTCGATGATGTGATGCTGCGGACCCTGCTCGCCCTGCCAGCGCCGCCGGCCGATGCCGCTGGTCGCCAGGCCGGCATCCGTCAGGTCGAGGGCCCGCGGGGCACGGTCCGGTTCGCCGGGTTCGGCCCACACGGTCCAGGGATCGCCTCCGGTCACGCACCGCAGGTCGCCACCGGCGTTTGCCAGCGCGTCGAGCCCGAGTGTGCGGTGCGTGGTCGTGGCCAGCCGGTCGGCCAGCCAGCCCTTCGCGACCGCGCCGAGGTCCAGGCCGATCCCGGGCGGGACACGCACCAGCGCCTGCCCGCCACCGGGTCGCACTTCCACGTCGCGCCACGACGTGCCCGGGGTGCGGGCCTGGTGCCGGGTAGGGGTCGGCTGTCCGGACCAGCGCTCGTAGCCCTGTTCGGACAACTCATGGCCGAAGGTGGGATCCACCAGTCCGCTGGTGGCCCGGGCGGCGTCCAGCGACGCGGTCAGCACGCAGACGAAGTACCAGGAGACCGGCACCCACCGGCCCGCACCGTCGTTGACTGCCGTCACCTCGGAGTCGGGCCGGAACCGGCTGGCTGCCCGGTCGAGCCGGGCGGTCTCGCTGCGCAGGAAGTCGTCGAGCCAGCGGCGCACCTGCGGGGACTCGGCGCCACGGCCCCGGACGGTCAGCCACAGGTCGGTCTTCCAGGTGGCGACGTGCGCGACTGCCTGCTCCCTCATGACTGGGAGGACTTGGAATGCGGGGCGTTCCCCGGGTTGCTGGGCGGCTGTGCCTGCTGCGGTGCCGGGCTCAGGTAGGAGCCGTTCTGGGGTGCCGTCG
>DAOMFH010000017.1:0-11301 GCA_035429705.1 Actinomycetota bacterium | reverse complement strand
GGCTGTGCCTGCTGCGGTGCCGGGCTCAGGTAGGAGCCGTTCTGGGGTGCCGTCGCGTGGTCGTCGTCGGAGTCGTGGTCGTCGTCGGAGTCGTGGTCGTCGTCGGATCCTTGACTGCGCAGCAGGCTGAGGGGACCTGAGAGCCGTTCCGGATCGGGGGTCGGGGACGCGGGCGCGAGCGTGCTCGCATCCGGCTCGGTGACTTGATCGGCGGCTGGCTGCTCGGGATTCGCCTGGTAGGACGAGACAGCCAGCGCGCCGACGCCGGCTCCGGCAACCAGGACCAGTCCCACCGTGGCGGCCTTGGCGATGCGACGGGGTGCGGAATTCGTTGTCATGCATCCACCATGCGGGGGGACCGGGCCAAGTGTCCGGCGTGCGCGCGTCAAGGAATCGCAGGCGGTCCTTGACGTTCTCTTGAGGTAGGGGGATCAGTTCGCCGAGTGCAGCCAGGCGTCGGCCTGTTCGCCCTTCCCCTTGACCCACTCGATCCGGGCGCCGACCACCAGCAGCACCGTGCCCGCGATGCCCAGTGCCAGCCAGCGGGGCAGCGCGTCCAGCGTCGCGAAGATCTGGGCACTGGCGGCGATCGCGATGGCGACAGCGGATGGGACCACGAGCCCGGCCAGGTGGCCGCGGATCCCGGCGAGCAGGAGCGCCACGCTCAGCGCCATCACGACCAGGAACCGCAGCAGGGCAGGTGAGGACCAGACGTCGTCCCACACCATCAGCGCGGAAGGGACCAGGGCCATCGCCAGGCCGGGGCCGAATGTGATCAAGGACTTGGTCGTGCCCGCCCGGCGCTCGACGAGTCCCGCGGCCAGCAGCAGCGCGGCGAACGGCAGTGTCACGGCCTCGATGTGATCGACGTCGCCCAGGGCGAGCACCCAGGCAGTCTGGCCGGACAGCGCCGCGACCCAGGCCACCGGTGCGCAGCCGTGGCGCAGCGAGAACCCGAACAGACCCAGTGCCGCGATGCCGAAGTACCACTGCCAGCCGGTCACGTGGTAACCCGCGCCGACCAGCAGCCAGACGGTCCAGAAGGTCCCCGCCGCGCTCACCGCCAGCGCAGGACCGTAGGTGCGCAGCGCGAACAGCAGCCCGGTCCCGACCAGGCCACCGATGAACGGGGTGGCCCCAGCCGGGTCCGCAAGTGTCCCCAGCAGGGCCAGCCACAGCCCGAACAGCGGCCAGCCCAGAACCGGGATCGCGCGATTGCCGGAACGCTCATGCGCGACCAGCAGGATCAGCAGGACCAGGGCCAGGGTGACGATCGCCCCGATCGGCGGGTGGTATCCGGCCAGCAGCGCGACACCGATCAGCGCGCTGACCGCCAGGCTCAACGCGGCGGCGAGCGTCATGGGTACGCGATCGGGTGTGAGCCAGTCGTGGCGTACCCCGACCAGTGCCGCGGCCAGCAGCAGGAACGCGATCGCGACGGTGGTCATCTGCAGTTGTTCGGGCATCGACCAGTTGTCGGTCATGGCCAGTCCGCTGGCCAGCAGGAACGGGGTCGTCAGCCAGCCCAGCCAACTCCAGGACCGCAGGCCGGACCAACGGCCCCCGGCCACCCCGCCGACCGCCGCCACGAGACACACCGCGAAGGGGTAGGGCGACGGGGGATCGAGCCATTCCCGTGGGAACAGGCCCATGACCGGTGCGGCCACCGCATCGACGATGCCCAGCGCGAATGCCACCACGGCCAGGGCCTCGGCCGTGCGGTGCACCCGGGTGCGCAGGGTGAGTGCCAGCACGGCCAGCAGCGCCGTCCCCGTGACCAGGATCGCCACCCGGCCGGGGGGTCCCAGGACCTCCCAGGCGATCGCCAGGAACACCACGCCGGCCAGGATCAGCAGGAAGGATCCGATGGAGATCAGCAGCATCTGGCCGGGTCCGGCGCCGTGCCTGGCGGGTCGCCCGGGAGCGGTCATCGGCCCTTGCGGGCGCACGGCCGGCCATGTCCCGAATGCGCGGGCGGTGACCGGATCGGGTGCTCCGCTGCCTTCGAGCAGCCGGTCGCGCAGCCAGCCGCGCCGGGCGTCCAGGTAGGAGTACTCCGCCAGGTATCCCGAGAAGCACCGGTGCCCGCAGGCCGCGCAGGTGACCATTCCGAAGGGGTCTGTCTGCGCTGGATCCACCGGGTAGCCGCAGGCCGGGCAGGCCACGGTGCCGGGGGACTGTGCCGGACCGCTCATGAGCCTGAGGCTAGTGCGACATCGCGAGGGTGTGCTGGCGGACCGGGCCATCGGGCTGATCACCGTCGCCCGGCGAACGCGTCACGAAGAAGTCAGCGGGCTTGCCCGCCGTCGAGGTGGGCGCGCTCGAAGTCCAGCAGCCACTGTTTGGCGCCCAGTCCACCGGCGAAGCCGGTCAGCGCGCCACTGGACCCGACGACCCGGTGGCAGGGCACGATGATCGAGATCGGGTTGCGCCCGTTGGCCGCACCGGCCGCACGCGCCTTGCGGGGGTCGCCCAGTCGGCGAGCCTGCTCGCCGTAGGTGATCGTCTGCGCGTACGGGATCTGGCGGAGCACCTGCCAGGCGGCCCGCTGGAAGTCGGTGCCCACCGGATCCAGCGGCACGTCGAACCGGGTGCGGCGGCCGGCGAAGTACTCGTCGAGTTGCTTGACCGTCTGCCGGAGGACCGGGTGGGCGGGATCGGCATCCCCCACCGGTGGACGCCGGGGATCGTCCGGCCACCACACGCCCTGCAACCCGTAGTCCGACGCGACCAGCGTCAGCACGCCGACCGGGCTCTCGTACTCGCAGTGACTCATGCGTCGTCCTCTCCCAGGTTCCACAGGTAGTGCATCGCGTAGGAACGCCACGGCCGCCATCGGGGGTCGTCGGGGTCCAGCCCCCGCGCCCGAGCGGCCTTCACGATGCCGAGGTCCGTGGGCAGGCTCACATCTGGATCCCCGAGCGCCCGCATCCGGATGTAGCGGGCGGTCCACGGCCCGATCCCCGGCACGTCGAGCAGGAGCTGTTCCGTCTCGTCCCGGTCGGTTCCGGGGTCGAGGCGGATCTGGCCCTCGGCCAGCCGCCGCGCCAGTTCCACAACGGTCGCGGCCCGCCGCCGGGGCATCGGCAGGGCCTCGGCCGGCAGCACTGCGATCTGTGACGATGCCGGGAAGTGCGCCCGGCCACCGACCAGTCGCCCGGCCGCCGTGCGCGCCGCAGCCACACTCACCTGCTGTCCGAGAACGGCTCGGATCGCGGTCTCCTGCGGGTCGAAGCCGCACGGGCTGCGCAGCCCGGGGATGCGCTGCACGGGCAGTGTCTCGCCGAGAACGTCCGCGATGGCGACCGGATCAGCGTCCAGGTCGAGCATGTGCCGCAGACGGCTGACCGCGGAGGTCAGGTCGCGCAGATCCGTCACCCGCAACTGAGCGTGGCAGTGGTCGGCGTGGGCAGTGATGCGCACGTGCCCCTCGGCGTTCGGCAGGCGCAGGTTGCGCGTGAACTCGGTCCCGTCCCACGTCTCCACGCCGGGCAGGGCCCGCTGGCCGAGGAACGCGAGCATCGTCGGGCCCGCCAACGGCTTCCGGGCGGCCAGTCGCAGGCTGATGCCCTCCGGATCGGCCGGTGCGCTGCGCAACTGCCGGGGGGAGACCGCGTAGACCTCCCTGATCGTCTCGTTGAACTGCCGCACACTGCCGAAGCCGGCCGCGAACGCTATGTCGGTGACGGGCATCGCGGTGCTCTCGAGCAGTGTGCGGGCCGTGCGGGCCCGGTGTGCGCGGGCGATGGCCAGCGGCCCCGCCCCCAGTTCAGCGGCGAGCAGGCGGGTGACGTGCCGCGTCGAGTAGCCCAGGGTGCGGGCGAGGCCCGGGACTCCCTCGCGGTCGACCATCCCGTCTGCGATCAGCCGCATGGCCCGGGCCACGACATCGCTGCGTACCGCCCACTCGGGGGAGCCCGGCGAGGCGTCCGGCCGGCAACGCTTGCAGGCCCGGTAGCCGGCCGACTGTGCCGCGGCAGCGCTGCGGTGGAACTCGACGTTGCGCCGCCGCGGGGTGATGGCCGGGCAACTCGGCCGGCAGTAGATGCCAGTCGTGCGCACGGCGGTGTAGAACCAGCCGTCGAAGCGGTCGTCGCGACTGCGCACAGCCCGGTAGCAGGCCTCGAAGTCCAGCGGTTCCACACCCTGATTCTGCCCGTGCCCGCAACAGCGCACTCGCGGGTTTCGGACATCGCGGCCGCAGCCGATGATTCCTCTTGACGAAGCGGCGGGCCCGCGCGTTCGGGTAGCCTGGCCGGGTGACGGCACCGGTGCTGCGGGTCAGCGACCTGGTCCGGCGGTTCGGGGACCAGGTCGCCGTCGACGGGGTGTCCTTCGAGATCGCGCAGGGCGAGACGTACGGCCTGCTGGGACCCAACGGGGCCGGCAAGACCACGAGCATCTCGATGATCGCCGGACTGCTCACACCCGATGCCGGGGAGGTGGAACTGTTCGGACAGCCGGTGACCAGCGCCCGCAAGTCGCTGATCGGGCTCGTTCCGCAGGACATCGCGCTGTACCCGGATCTGTCGGCGGTCGAGAACCTGCAGTTCTTCGGCAGGCTGCAGAAACTCGGAGGGACCGAACTGCGCGCCCGCATCGACGAGGTGTTGGAGGTCGTGGGGCTGGCCGAGCGGGCCAAGGACCGTATCGAGACCTACTCCGGTGGCATGAAACGCCGCGCGAACATCGCGGTCGGTCTGCTCCACGAACCGAAGTTGCTCATCCTCGACGAGCCCACTGTGGGAGTCGACCCGCAGAGCCGCAACAGCATCCTGGAATCGGTGGCGGCGCTCGGCGGCTCGGGTATGGCGGTTCTCTACACAACGCACTACATGGAAGAGGCCGAGCGGCTGTGCGACCGGGTTGGCATCATCGATCAGGGCCACCTGATCGCCGAAGGGACCCGCGACCAACTGGTGGAGCAGCTCGGGGAGAAGACCACAGTGACCTTCCGGGTGAACGGCGCGCGGGACCAGATCGATGCGTGGCGGGCGGATCTTGGCCGGCTGCCCGAGGTCAGCGGCGTGAAGGATGCCCAGGGTGCGGTGGCCGTCGTCGCGAGGCAGGGCCCTGCCCTGATCGCTCCGGCCGTTCAGGCAGCGCAGGCCAGGCACCTCGATGTGATCGGCGTGGATGTCGCGGAGCCGGACCTGGAAGCCGTCTTCCTGCATCTGACGGGGAAAGCGCTGCGTGACTGATGTGGCGCGATGTGAAACTGATCGCCGCCAACGGACTGCGGCGCTCGCTCCGCGACCGCTCGATCCTCATCCAGGCGCTGCTCGCCCCGGTGCTCATCGCGCTGGTGGTGGGAGCGGCGTTCAGTTCGGGATTCCGGCTGGACGTCACGATCGGTATCGCGGACGCGGACCGCTCGGCGATCTCCCAACGGGTCGCCGAGGGACTGACCGGTGCCGGCGGAAACGGAATCGCGTTCTCGACGCTCAGCGACCCGGCGGACGCGGATCAAGTTGTGGACTCGGGGACGTACGATGCAGTGATCATCCTGCCGAGCGGACTCGGTGAGGCGGTCATCTCCGGCGGGCAGGCGCAACTCGAGGTCGTGGGCCGGGCGACCTCCGAACTGGCCCAGTCCGTGGCCCAGTCCGTGGCCACCGGTGTCGCGGCCGACCTGCAGACCGCGCGGGTCACGGCCGTCGCGGCCGGCGCGGTGGGCGCGACCGATCCCGGTGCGCTGATCCAGCGGGCGGTCTCCAGTCCGCCGCCCATCACGATCGAGCAGGGAGAGGTGCAGGGCACCTTCTCCGTGATGGCCTATTTCGCACCGGGCGTCGCCATGCTCTTCCTGTTCTTCATCATCGGCAACGGGGCGCGTTCGATCATCGTCGAACGGGATGAGGGAACCCTGGCCCGCATTCTGGCGGCCCCCGTGCGCCCGGAATCGGTTCTGCTGGGCAAGACCGTGGAAGTGATCGTGGTCGGGGTGCTGGCCATGACTGCGGTATGGCTGATCACCTGGCTGGGATTCCGCGCGTTCTGGGGTGACCCGCTGGGGGTGTTCCTGGTGATCGTGGCCGCCGTCGTCGCGATCGCGGGTATCTCGCTGCTGATCACCGGGCTCGCACGCACCGCCGCCCAGGCCGATGCCCTCACGACCATCGTCGCGCTGTTGTTCGCCGTGGCCGGTGGGACGTTCTTCTACGGCGCCACCGGACTGCTTGCCGATCTGCGGCAGTTCACCCCGAACGGCCAGGCGCTGGCGGCGTTCGTGGACCTGTCCGCGGCCCGGGCCGACGTGGCCGCCGTCCTGCCCCGCGTCCTGTTGCTGCTGGGCATCGGCGTGGGCACTGCCGCGATCGGGCTGCTGGCGCTGCGCAAGCGGGTGCTGGCATGAGGGCCGCGCTGGCCACCGCGCGGGTGGAGTGGATCCGGTTCTTCCGCGACCGGGTGGCGCTGTTCAGCACAATCGCCCTGCCCATCGTGCTCGTCCTGCTGATCGGGCTGACCTTCGGCAGGGGAGGCGCCCAGTTGGGCCTCGGTGTGCTGGCGGAGGACCCGGGGCCGCTGGGAACCAGCCTCATCGCCGAGCTGGAGGACTCCCCCGCGCTCGGGGTCACTGTGTACAGCGACCGTGGGGACCTCTACCGGGACATCAGGATGGGACTGCTGGGCGGCGGTGTGGAGGTGCCTGCGGACGGTCAGCCGGTCCAGATCTTCGTCCAGCAGGCCTCCTCGGCTGCCGGCGTGGTCATGTCCACGGTGAATGCTGCTGCCGCGCAGGTCGGCACCCGGGCGACCGCCGTCGCGGTGCTGTCCCGGGAGGTGCCCGCACGAAAGGCCGCGGCAGCCGTGGACCAGGCCCTCGGGGATGTTCCGCCGCTGGGCGTCACGACCACGACGGTGGGGGCCGTCAGTGAGACCGACAGGAACAGTTTCGCGCTGGCGGTGCCCTCCCAGCTGATGCTGTTCACTTTCCTCAACGGGCTGCTGGGTGCGGCGACGCTGGTCCAAGCCCGTCAGCTCGGTGTCTTCCGCCGCATGCTGGCCACCCCGCATGGCCTGGGGGTGTACCTGTCCGGCTTGGGCCTGTCCCGGTTCCTGATCGCCCTGCTGCAGGCCGCCATCCTGCTCGGGATCGGGGTGCTCGCGTTCCGGGTCCACTTCGGCAACCCGGTGGCCGTGCTGGTCCTGGTGTTCGTCTACTCGGTGATCGCGTCGGCGGCCGGCATGCTGCTCGGCGCTGTTGTGCGCACCCCGGGGCAGGCCGCGGCGATCGCGGTGCCGACCGGCATCCTGTTCGGAATGCTGGGCGGATGCATGTGGCCGCTGTCCGTGGTCGGTCCCGTCATGCGGGCGGTCGGCCACATCACCCCGCAGGCCTGGGCCAATGACGCGTGGAACCTGGTCATCAACGAAGGAGCAGGGGTGGCGGGGATAGGCCGTCAGCTGCTGGTGCTCATCGCGTTCGCTGCGGGCCTGGCAGTGCTGGCGGTGTGGGCACTTGGCCGCCAGGCGAGAGCGGGTCGCTGAGTCTCAGCCCAGCCAGCCGGACAGTCGCCGCACCCCTTCGTCAAGCACCTCGGGGCGCTTGCAGAAGGCCCAGCGCACGTAGGGGGTGCTCACCTCCGGGTGGTCGCTGAGCGCGGACTGCGGGATCGCGACGACCCGCGCCTCGTGCGCGGCGCGCTGGCAGAACTGCTCGCCGCTGGTGAAGCCGAGCGGACGCACGTCGGTGCTGGCGAAGTAGGTTCCCTGCGGGGGAACGACCTGGAAGCCGAGTCCGGCCAGCCCGGCGCACAGGCGGTCCCGCTTGCCGGCCAGGTCGGCCCGGAATCGTTCGAAGTAGTCGTCCGGGAGGCGCAGACCGGCCGCGATCGCGTACTGGAAGGGTCCGCCGGACACGTACGACAGGTGCTGGCGCACCACGCGGACCGCCGCGATCAGATCCGCCGGCCCGGTCGCCCAGCCGACCTTCCACCCGGTGAACGAGAACGACTTGCCGCCGGATCCGATGGTGACGGTCCGCTCCCACATCCCCGGCAGGGTCGAGATGGGGATGTGGGGGCTGCCGTCGAACCACAGGTGCTCATAGGCCTCGTCGGCCAGTACGAGCAGGTCATGCTCGATCGCCAGGGCCGCCAGCTCGACGAGCTCGTCGTGGCTGAACACGGTGCCAGTGGGGTTGTGCGGACTGTTCAGCAGCAGCATCCGGGTGGCCGGGGTGACGGCTGCCCGGATGGCGGCGACGTCCGGGCGCAGGGCGTCGGCCGTGAGCGGGACCGCCACCCGCTGGGCCCCGGCCAGCGCGATCGTCGCGGCGTACAGATCGAAGTAGGGGTCCAGGACCAGCACCTGCTCACCGGGTTCGACCAGCGCCAGGATGGTGGCGGCGATGGCCTCCGAGGCGCCGGTGGCGACGACCACCTCGTCGGCGGGATCGACCACCAAGCCGTAGAAACGCCGCTGGTGTTCGGCGATGGCCGCGCGCAGATCAGGGTAGCCATGGGCCGGCGGGTACTGGTCGCCGAGACCCTCGCGCACGGCCTGCTCGGCGACCAGGCGAACCTCGTGCGGACCCCCGGTGTCCGGGAACCCCTGGCCGAGGTTCACCGCGTCCAGCCGGGTGGCCAGTGCTGACATCTCCCCGAAGATCGTTCGCTCGTAGGGCCGCATTCGTTGAACCAGTGGGTCGGGCATGGCTCGATTCTGCGTCGGGTCCCCGCGGTGCGAGGAGTCGGGTGGGGAACCGTCCAGGCCATCGATCGGTCCGCTTCGGCGCGGGTGTCCTCGCCCGGGTGGCGAAAACGGCATTGCGAGAGGGACACTCCCATCCGTGGGTGTTGCGTTGGTGACCGGTCCGACCTCGGGAATCGGCCGTGAACTCGCGATCGAACTGGCCCTGCAGGACCATGACCTGATCCTCGTCGCCCGGGACCGGCAACGGTTGGAGGAACTGGCGACTGAGCTCGGCCGGGCGCAGGTGCTGACCGCGGATCTCGCGGACCGTGCGCAACTGGCTGCCGTCGAGGAGGCCGCCCGCGAGGCCGACTGGCTGGTCAACAACGCGGGCTTCGCGCTGCGCGCGCCGTTCGACCAGTCGGCGGTGGAGCAAGAGCAGGCGTTGCTCGACGTCATGGTCACGGCGGTGATGCGACTGACGCATGCTGCCCTGCCCGGGATGCTCGCGAAGGGCCGCGGCCGGATCCTCAACGTCTCCAGTGTCGCCGGTTGGCTGCCGTCCGGCACGTATTCGGCGGCCAAGGCCTGGGTCACGGTGTTCTCCGAGGGCCTGGCGGCGCACACGCCACCCGGTGTGCACGTGACCGCGCTGTGTCCGGGGTTCACCCGCACCGAGTTCCACGAGCGGGCGGCCATGGACATCACGCTGCCCGGCCCGCTTTGGCTGGATGCCGGGGAGGTGGCCCGCCAGGGTATTCGTGACTGTGAACGTGGCACCGTGGTGTCGGTGCCCAGTCTGCGCTATCGCGCGGTGACGCTGGCGGCGCAGCACGCGCCGCGCCGGGTGCTACGGACTGTGTCCAGAATGCGGGAGGGTCGCTGATGCGGCTGGTGGTATTGGGCGGAACGCGTTTCGTCGGCCGGGCGATCTGCGCCGTCGCCCATGAGCGCGGCTACGACGTCGTGGTGTTCAACCGGGGTCACACCGGCCCCCCGCCGCAGGGGGCACTGGCGGTGCGCGGCGACCGGACCGTGCTCTCCGACCTGCGGCAGTTGGCGAAGCTCATCGATGACCGCGGTGGCGCGGACATCATCATCGACCCGGCCTGCTACGCGCCCTCGCACGCGCTGATGAGCGCACGGATCCTCAAGGATGTGGCCCCCTCCTACGCGGTCGTGTCCACCATAACGGCGCATTCGCAATGGCCGGCGGAGCGCGTCGAGGCGTCCTCGCCCATCTACGACACCGGCATCACCCAGGGGCCCAGCGAAGATCTGCACCAGTACGGTCCGCTGAAGGCCGGCGTCGAGCGCGCAGTGGAGACCATCTTCGGGGAGATCAACACACTGGTCGTGCGCCCCGGAGTGGTGCTCGGGCCGCACGAGGACCTGGGCCGCCTACCCGAGTACCTGCGCCGGGCGGCCCGCGGCGGGCAGTTCGTCGTGGGCGGCGACCCGCAGTCCTGGTTCCAGTACGTGGACGTCCGCGACCTCGCCCACTTCGTGCTGACCTGCGCGGAATCCGGGCGTCCGGGGCGCTATGACGTGGTGACGCCGCCCGGCGAGTACACCTGGGGGGATTTCGCCACGGCAGTGGCCGATGTCGCTGGCGGTACGCCAGTGTTCGTGCCGGACGACGACCTGATCGCCGCAGGCGTCGAACCGTGGCGGCAACTACCACTCTGGGTACCCGCGACGCCGGAGACGGCCGGGGTCATGGCTGTGGACGGCCGGGCGGCCTTCGAGTACGGCTACGCCCCGCGGTCACTGACGGAGACCGTCGCGGACACCTGGAAGTGGCTGCAGAAGGAAGGGCCGGACTGGGAGCCGAGCTCACGGGCGGCGGTTTCGGGGCTCGACCCGGATGTGGAACGGCGACTGCTGGCCGATAGGGCGGACGGCTGACCCCAGCGGTGGGTCACACGGACAGCGCAGCCACCCGTCGAAGGTCGGCACCCAGGTCGTCGCCGGCCATGACCTCCCAGCCGCGCAGTTCCGCGAGGCTGGCCTGACGGGAACCCACATACGTGACGGGGGCGTCCGGCCAGTCCGGCACCCCCGGCTTCGGCAGATCGGCGTCGACCAGGACGTACCCGACCACCCGCCGCCGCGAAGCCCGCTGTGCGAATCCGAGTGCCGCCAGCAGTTGCCCCGACCCGCCCTGGGCGACCAGCAACAGGGGCGGAACGACCGCCTCCCGGGTGATCTGCAGGGCACAGTGGGCGACCCACGCCCCGGCGAGGTCGAGTTCCCCGTTCGTGGCCTCGGCCGGCATCGGAGGGATCAGGGCGAACCGGTGGTGGTATGCGGCCAGTTCGGCGGCGACCTCGCGCCAGGACCACGACTGTGCCGGCAGCGGCGGGAGCAGAACGATGGTGGGGTCGGACATCTCCCCATCCTGCGTGCGACCCCGGCCCGGACGCTAGCGGGACGCCGCGCGGTTGTCGGTTGGTTCGCGACTGTCGCGGGGTTGCTGGTCGGGGGGCGGGTGGACCCCCAACGCTGCAACAGTCGTGGGCGCGGGGGGCTTGCGACCGCCCGCCAGGAGTCCACCGGGGGGGTGTGGCCGGGAGTCGCGATACCGGTGATCCGCGGCACCGGTGATCCGCGGCACCGTTGATCCGCGGTCCGGCGACTCAGCCGAGCCCGAGGTCCGACAGG
>DAOMFH010000016.1:16296-17974 GCA_035429705.1 Actinomycetota bacterium | reverse complement strand
CCGGTCGCGGCAGGACCCTGCTGGAGGTTCCGGTCGGCTTCAAGTGGTTCGTGCCCGGACTGCGCACCGGCGAGGTCGTCTTCGGTGGCGAGGAGTCCGCCGGCGCATCCTTCCTGCGCAAGGACGGGACCACGTGGACCACGGACAAGGACGGCATCCTGCTGGCTCTGCTGGCCAGCGAGATCCAGGCCGTCACAGGGACGTCGCCGAGCCAGAGCTACGCCGCACTGGCCGAGCAGTACGGCACGAGCCACTATGCGCGCATCGACGCCCCGGCCACCCGCGAGCAGAAGGCGAAACTCGCCGCGCTCAGCGCAGACCAGGTCACCGCCACCGAACTGGCCGGCCATCCCATCACGCGGGTGCTCACCGAGGCGCCCGGCAACGGTGCGGCGATCGGCGGACTCAAGGTCGAGACTGCGCAGGCCTGGTTCGCCGCGCGTCCCTCCGGCACCGAGGACGTGTACAAGATCTACGCGGAGAGCTGGGTCGGCAGCGAGCACCTGACCGAGGTGCAGCGGGCCGCCCGGGCACTGGTCACCGCAACGCTGGCATGAGCGCCCTGATCCTCGGCGTCGGGCCGGGGCTCGGCCTCGCGCTGGCGCGGGCCTACGGAGGTGCCGGCCACAAGGTCGCCGTGGTCGCCCGGCGTCCCGAAGCGGTGAGCAACTACGTGTCGTCCCTGGTCGGCGTGGACGCGGTGGGGCTGACAGCTGATCTGGCCGATCCGGTGTCCGTGACCAGGGTCGTGCGGGAGGCGGCCGGCGACCTCGGGCCTCTGGACGTCGTGCACTACAACGCCTCGGTCCTGCTCGAGGGTACACCGAGCAAGGTCGGGCTGGCCGAGGTCGAACAGTCCTGGCGGGTGGGGTGCCTGGGAGCGTGGGCCGCGCTGCAGGCCGCTGTCCCGCTCATGCCGCAGGGCGCGGCCTTCCTCGTGACCAACAGCGGTCTGGCCCAGAAGCCATGGCCACCGGCAAGTGCCCTCAGCGCCGCCAAGGCCGCGCTGCACAACATGGTGCAGGCCGCGGCTGCGGAACTCACCGACATCCGGGTGGCGATGCTCACCGTCATGGGGATGATCCGGAAGGGAACCGACCTGGACCCGGATGAGATCGCCCGCGCCTTCGTCGACCTGCTGGAACAGACCGATCCCCCGGTCGAGTCCTTCATCCCCCGCCGCTGAGTGACGGCACTGAACGGCTACATCGCCGAACCCACGGGCCACTGCGCCGACAGCGATGGGCGACTAACCTCAGGACTGTGATCCGGGTCCTGGCGCTGCTCGCCGTGGTGGGTTTCGGGGTGTACGCGCTGCTGCGGTACGTCGACTCCTTACCCCAGCGAACAGTGGGGAGCGCCGGGCGGGCGGGTCTGCCGGCGCGGGATCCCGCTGACCTGGAGGAACCGGCGGCCCTGGCCCATGGTCCCGATCGCGGCCATGGTCTGCTCCGGCTGACTCCCAGTCAACTGATCTTCGCCAGCGACTCCGGCCGCGTTCTGACCATCGAGCGGCTGGACGTCACCGGTGTGACCACCACCCGGGAACTCCCCGACCGGCGGACGCTGAAACCCGTCCTCGCGATCACCACCGCCGGGGACGTCCACTACTTCGCGGTGAACGATCCGGCCAGGTGGGAGTCCCGGCTGCTGTGAACCCGCGGCTGCTGTGAACCCG
>DAOMFH010000016.1:0-16196 GCA_035429705.1 Actinomycetota bacterium | reverse complement strand
CTGCTGTGAACCCGGGACGGGCTCCCAGCCCGCTCAGACGCTCAGCACCATCCGGACGTTGCCCAGCGTGTTCGGCCGGACGCGCTCCAGGTCGAGGAACTCGGCGACACCCTCGTCCGGGGAGCGCAGCAGTTCCTCGTACACGGACCCCTCCACCCCGCGCTCGTTGAACGGCCGGAAGCCGAAGGCACCGAAGAACCCGGTCTCGAACGTGAGGCAGAAGATCCGGCTGATGCCCAGGTCGCGACCCCGCTGGATGAGGGCGTCCAGGATCGAGGACCCGATCCCCTGCCGGAGCATCGTGGGCGAGACCGCGAGCGTGCGCACCTCGGCGAGGTCCTCCCACATCACGTGCAGGGCACCGCAGCCGACGACCTGTCCGTCATGCTCGGCCACGAAGAAGTCCGTGACGTCCTCGTACAGCGTGACCGTGGCCTTGGACAGCAGCCTGCGGTCCGGGGCATACCGGTCGATCAGGCCGCGGATAACGCGCACGTCGGAGGTTCTGGCCGGGCGAACAAGCATGTTCACAGTGTTCCGCGCACAGCAGCAGCGCTCAACGGTGGGTGACCCGGGCCGGCGCCTACACGTTCTTCTCGAACACCAACCGCAGGCCGATCAGGGTGAGATCCGGCTCGTGCGCGGTGATCGTGCGCGACTCCGGCAGAACCACCTGGGCCAGCCCCCCGGTCGCGATGACCGCGTCCAGTCGGATCTCCTCGTTGATCCGGTCGACGAGCCCGTCGACCTGTCCGGCGAACCCGTACAGGGCGCCGGACTGCAGCGCTTCGACGGTGTTCTTGCCGATCACCGAGCGCGGGGCCGCCAGCTCCACCTTGCGCAGAGCAGCGGCGCGGGTCGCCAGGGCATCCAGCGAGATCTCGATTCCCGGTGCCAGCGCCCCGCCCAGGAACTCCCCCTTCGCCGACACCACATCGAGGTTCGTCGAGGTGCCGAAGTCGACCACCACGCAGGGACCCCCGTACAGGGCGTGGGCGGCCAGCGTGTTGACGATGCGGTCGGCGCCGACCTCTTTGGGATTGTCGGTCAGGATGGGGACTCCGGTGCGGGTACCCGGCTCCACGATGACCGACGGTGTGTCCCGGTAGTACTGGTCGAGCATCCCGCGGATCTCCCGCAGCACCGCCGGGACCGTGGAGCACAGCGCGATCCCGTCCGGCTGGGAGTGACCCCGCAGCAGCGCCCGGTACATGATGAACATCTCGTCGGCGGTCGCGCGCGGATCCGTCTTCACGCGGAAGGACCGATGCAGGTGCTCACCGTCGAACAGGCCGAGCACCGTGTTCGTGTTGCCGACGTCAATCGTCAGAAGCATCCGGCACCTCCTGCAGGTCGGCCCCGATGTCCAGCGCGGTGACCGAGTGGGTCAGCGCACCGATGGCCACGAAGTCGACCCCGGTGCCGGCCACAGCGGCGGCACTGGCCAGGGTCAGGCCCCCGGAGGCCTCCAGCAGCGCCCGTCCGGCGTTCACCGACACCGCCTCACGCATCTGCTCCGGCGTGAAGTTGTCCAACAGGACCAGGTCCGCCCCAGCGGCCAGCACTTCCTCGAGTTGCTCCAGCGAGTCGACCTCCACCTCCACCGGCAGCCCCGGGAAGCGCTCCCGGACGGCTGTGAACGCCTGCGTGACCCCGCCGGCGGCCACCACGTGGTTGTCTTTCACCAGGGCGGCATCGGACAGCGACATCCGGTGGTTCACGCCGCCGCCGCACCGCACCGCGTACTTCTGCAAGGCACGCAGTCCCGGCAGGGTCTTGCGGGTATCCCGGACCTTCGGCCCCTCGGGGCCGAGCACCTCGACCCAGGCCGCGGTCGCGGTGGCCACCCCGGACAGGTGGGTGAGCAGGTTGAGTGCCGTCCGTTCGGCGGTGAGCAGGTCCCTTGTCGGTCCGACGGCACTGAGCAGGACGTCGCCGGCGGCCACCCGGTCACCGTCGGCGGCCCGGTAGGCCACCTCGATCGGCCCGACGGCCCCGAACACCCGCCCGGCCACCTCGAGTCCGGCGACGACGCCGGCCGCCCGGGCCACCAGGTCCAGCCGGGAGCGGTGCCCGGCCGGGATGGTGGCCAGCGAGGTCACGTCAGGGCCATCGCCGAGATCCTCGGCCAGTGCCACGGCGATCACATCGTCCACACCCCAGTTCACAGGGCCACCTCCTCGGTCACCAGTTCACCATCGACGATCCTGGTCTGCAGACGCACCAGCCACCGGGGACTGGACTGCGGGAAGTCCTGTCGCCAGTGCGATCCCCGGGTCTCCTCGCGCCGCAGCGCCCCCCGGGCCAGCGCAGCCCCGACCAGCAGCAGATTCGCCATCTCCCAGGAGTCCGTGGCCGGCTCCCCGGGTCCGACGCCGGACAGGGCGTCCAGGGTGCCGCTGAGCGAACCGGCACTGCGCAGCACCCCCGCCCCTTCGGTCATCACTTGCTGGAAGTGATGCCGCGCCGATGCATCCGCCGTCCAGGGACGCACCTTGGCCACCGGCTCGCGGCGGTCGAACGACTCCCGGGCGAGCACGTCGGCGATGCGGTCGCCGAAGACCAGTCCCTCCAGAAGGGAATTGCTGGCCAGCCGGTTGGCCCCGTGCACCCCTGTGCAGGAACACTCCCCTCCGGCGTAGAGGCCGGGCACGGTGGTCCTGCCCCACAAGTCGGTGCGCAGACCGCCCGAGTGGTAGTGCTGGGCGGGAGCGACCGGGATCAGGTCCAGCCGCGGGTCGATCCCGTGCGCCAGGCATGACGCGAGGATGGTCGGGAAGCGCGTGGGCCAGTCGATGCCGCGCCCATCGAGCCACACGTGCTCGGTACCGGTCTCGCGCATCCGCTGCATGATCGCCATCGCCACGACGTCCCGGGGGGCCAGCTCCTCCAAGGGGTGGACCCCGGCCATGAACCGCTGCCCGTCGTCGTCGAGCAGCACCGCACCCTCGCCCCGCACCGCCTCGGACACCAGTGGCTGCTGGCCGGAGACCTTCGGCCCGAGGTACAGAACCGTGGGATGGAACTGCACGAACTCCATGTCGGCAACGGCCGCCCCGGCCCGCAACCCCATCCCGATCCCGTCCCCGGTGGCCACACTCGGGTTCGTCGAGGCGGTGAAGACTTGTCCGATCCCGCCGGTTGCGAGCACCACGGCCGGGGCGAGGATCGCCCCCACCCCGTCGATCTGCCCCTCACCCATGACGTGCAGGGTGACCCCCTGGGCGGCGCCGGTACTGTCCTGCAGCACATCGAGGGCCAGGGCGTGCTCGATGACCGGGATCCGCCGGCTGGCCTCGGAGACCAGCGCACGCAGAATCTCCGTGCCGGTCGCGTCCCCGCCGGCATGGGCGATCCGGTCGGTGAGATGGCCACCCTCCCTGGTCAAGGCGATGTCGCCGTTCGGCGTCCGGTCGAACTCCGCCCCCCAGCCCACCAGCCGGCGCACCGCCTCCGGGCCCGAGTCCACGAGCACCCGCACGGCCGCCGGGTCGCACAATCCGGCACCGGCCACCAGCGTGTCCTGCATGTGCTGGTCGGGGGTGTCCTCGTGGCCGAGCGCGGCGGCGATCCCGCCCTGGGCCCAGCGGGTCGATCCCACGTCGACCTCCGCCTTGGTGACCACCACCACCCGCCGGCCGGCCCGGGTGGCCCGGATGGCCGTGGTGAGCCCGGCGATGCCCGAGCCGACCACCACCACATCGGCGGGAATCGTCCAGCCGGGCTCGGCCGTGGTCAGCGAATCGGGCAGGATCACAGGCTGCTCACCTCCACCGCACAATTGTCCAGCAACCGCGTTCTGCCGACCCGGGCGGCGACCAGCAACCGGCCCGGCCCGGGCTGTGGCGGACCCAGGTCGACGTCGCGAACCACGGCGTAGTCCACGTCGAGTCCGGCGAGGTGCTCGGCTGCGACCGCCTCGATGGCCCCCACCCGGCCGCGGGACGCGGCGGCCCGTAGTGCCCGGGGGATCGCACCGGCCCGGATCCGCTCCTCCGGGCTCAAGTACACGTTGCGGCTAGACCGGGCCAGGCCGTCCGGCTCCCTGGCGGTGGGCACGGCGACTATGTTCACCCCCAGATCCAGGTCGTCCACCATCGAGCGCACGAGCGTGAGCTGCTGGTAGTCCTTCTCCCCGAAGTAGGCGTCGTCCGGGCGGGTCAGTTGCAGCAGTTTGAGCACCACGGTCAGCACGCCGCGGAAGTGGGTAGGTCGGGCGGCGCCTTCCAGTTCGGTCCCGAGCCTGCCGGGATCCACCGTCACCCGCGGTTCGCGGGGGTAGACATCGGCCGGATCCGGGGCGTAAACGGTATTGACGCCGAGTCGTTCACACAGTGCGAGATCCTCCGCGAGACTGCGCGGGTACCGGCTGAGATCCTCAGCGGGCCCGAACTGCGTGGGATTCACGAAGATGGTGACCGTGACGTGCTCGTCGAGCTCACGGGCTGCCCGGATGAGCGCAACGTGACCCTCGTGCAGGGCACCCATGGTCATCACCACCCCGCGCCGGCTGTCGCCGGAGTCGGTGAGCAGATCACGCCGGGAGTTCACCACCCGCACGATCCACCCCCGGTGCCCGCGTTCATGACGGATCCCCCAGCGCGTGCAGCAGCCCCTCAGCCGCGGCGGGCCGCAGCAACCCCTCGGCCAGCGCCCGGTCCGCGGTCAGGCGGGCCAGAGCCAGGTACGCGGCCTGCACCTGGGGATCGTGGGACAGGGCCGCGACGTGCGCCACGACCGTCTGCGCATCGCCTCGCACCACCGGGCCGGTGAGCGCCGGATAGCCCATCCGCAGGGCGTTGTCGAGACTGGCCTGCAGCAGCGGATGCAGCAGCCGGGCCGGGGATTCCACCCCCGCTCCGGCCAGCATCTCCATCGCGGAGGCGACCAGTGTCACCAGGTGGTTCGCGCTGTGGGCCAGGGCCGCGTGGTAGAGCGGCCGGGCCTGCTCGGGAATCCAGACCGGCTCACCGCCCATCTCGACGACCAGCGCCTCGGCGGCCATCCGCAGCCCTTCGGGCGCGGTGATCCCGAACGGCGCGCCGGACAGCCGCTCGGCGTCGAGACTGGTCCCGGTCAGGGTCATCACCGGATGCAGGGCCAGCGGCAGCGCACCGCGTGCGGCAGCCGGGTCCAGCACCGCCAACCCGTAGCGGCCCGAACAGTGCACCACGAACTGCCCGGCGGTGAACTCCAGTCCGGCAACCAGGGCCGGCAACGCGTCGTCGGGAACCGCGAGCAGTACCAGTTCACTGCGCCGGACGACCTCCTCGACGGGGAGCAGTTCGGCGTCTGGCAGCATCGCCCGGGCCCGCTGCACGGACCTCTCGCTGACCGCGTGGGCGGCGACCACGGGGTGCCCCGCCCGGGCCAGGGCAGCAGCCAGCGCACTGCCGGCCCGGCCCACACCGATCACCCCGACCCTCAGGCGCACTGTCACGGTGGCGAGCCTACCGAGCGGGCCTCGGTGAACAACCAATCGAATGCCCCGAATCCGGATCGGTCCCGCAGGACGTGCAGTTCGGCGCGCTCCTGCAGGGTGTTCGCGGCCAGGTGCGCCAGCACCCGGTGCTGCGGCACGATCCGGCCGCCGGTGCGCGCCCGCAGGGAGCGGAACTCCACCCCGGCGCTCACATCGGTCACCCCGTCCGGGTCGGCGGCCATCCGGCGCCCGGCGCGGTGCCCGACCGGGCCGCTGCGCGGGAAGTCCACGGCTACTGCCTCCCCGGCCGCCAGACACCCGACGATCCGGGCCCAGGCATCGTCGCGCGTCCGCCCGTTCAGCCCCTCTCCCCAGCGGGCGGCCCACGCGAGTTCACCGGGTCCGGCCGCGGGTCCGGGCCGGCCCGGCACAGTCATCACATGGCCGCCGCACACCACGTCGGCCGGGACGTCATCGAGGAACTCGTGGGCGAAGACGAGCCCTTCGATCGCGCGCGGCAGGCAGTCGGGGGCCCGGCCCTGGATCCACCGCACGGGTAGGTCCGGGGCCGGGCGCACGTCCACCCCGAGCAGTCGGTCGCCGGGGAACCCGAGATTCAGCAGTTGTCCCAGCAGCCGGCCACTGCCGGCCCCCACATCCACGATCCAGGGGTGCCGGATGCCATGGCGCTGGGCGGCCGCTTCGCAGCGGCTGAACACCACCCGGGCGATGTGGTCGCCGACGTCGATGGAGGTGGTGAAGTGCCGCTCGGCCGGCTCATGGGGGGAGAAGGCGACCTCGTGGGTCCAGGCCAGCGCCTCCCGCCAGGTCAGCCCCGCATCCACCGGGTGCTCTTGTCCGATGCCCGCGCCCGGCGCATGTGCTCGATCTCGGTGCTCAGCAGATCCTGGCACTGGGCCAGCCCGAAGTGCAGCCACGACGCCCGGATCCGCCCGGGCGGCAGGTCCAGATGC
Organism: Actinomycetota bacterium; assembly: GCA_035429705.1. GTDB lineage: Bacteria > Actinomycetota > Actinomycetes > S36-B12 > UBA10799 > JADKAV01. The sequence continues at coordinate 9,800 of DAOMFH010000016.1, read as the reverse complement.
ACGCTGGCCAGTCCCAGGGCGCGCTCCCACGGCCCTTGGGTCAGGCGTACAGACTGCACCCGGGCGTGGTCCACCACCTGCATCCGGCGGGTGATCCGGCCGCGTTTGAGCACGGCCACGCTCGCGTCGGCTCCGGCGGCCAGTTGCGGCCACTGGATCCAGGAGCGCCGGCGGGCCTGCGCGACCGGGCCGATCGTGCTCACCGCGGCCGGCTGCACACCCGGCATGACCCGCTGGAAGAGGTCCTCGGCCACCTCGCGCGGCGCGACCGGCAGCATGACCGACTCCGTGCCCGCCTCGTCGCCGTCCCGCGACAGCCCGGCGACGGTGACGTAAAGGCGCACCCACCCCTTGCGCCGCCACAGCAGCGGTTCCACGAACTCGACCGCACAGACCCGCCCGGGCGGGATCGTCCGGGCCTGGGTCTGCAGCAGCCCGTGGCGCAGCCGCAGCCCGTCCGGGGAGTCCGCCACGGTGAAGTTGTACAACTGGGTGAACTCGGTGAAGACCATGGCCAGGGGCACCCCGCCGAGCAGCACGGAGAAGATCCCACTCCAGCCACTGGTCAGCACCGTGGCCACAACGATCAGCACGGTGCCCAGCACCAGCAGCACAGTCACCGCCCGCAGGAGCAACGACACCAGCAGATCCCCCACCGGTACGACCACCAGGGGCTGTTCCGGGGCCTCCCCCGCGTCACTGTCCAGGCCGGCCGACCGCGCCAGGATCTCGCTGCGCAGCGCCTGGGCATCGTCGACCGCCAGGTACTGCAGGTCCGCACGGGAGTCGCCGGCCCCGGCCACCTCGACCCGCAACGCCGCGAAACCGAAGAAGCGGGCGACCAACGGGCGGTTGACGTCGACGGTCTGCAGCCGGGACAGCTGCAACCGCCGCTCCCGGTGGAAGATCACACCCGACTGCACCCGCAGGTCGCCGTCCTCGTCGAACCAGAAAGCCAAACGGCGGTAGGCGAGGAACTCGTAGCCGAGCGCGGCCACTGCAACGACCACGAGCATCCCGAACAGGCCCAGGACTCCGAGGGGCCGGTTGAACATCGCCTGACCCCCGCCGATTATGAAAGCAAGGATCAGGGCGGGCAGGTACGTGGAGACACGGACCAGCGGGGTGATGGGATGCACCCGGCGTTTCGCCGTCGCGGCGAGCTCGCTCATAGCCCGGCTGACCGCTGTTCGCCCCGGGCGGCCAGGCGGTCGCGCAACTGCGCGGCGGCCTGCGGTGCCAGACCCGGGATCGCGGCATCAGAACTGGCTGAGGCGGTGTGCAACTGCACGGTGGTGAGCCCGAACGCCCGGTCGATCGGGCCGGCCTTCACATCGACGAACTGGAGGCGGCCGTAGGGCACCACCACCAGCCGGCGGAACCAGATCCCGCTGCCGACCACCAGGTCGTCGGCCCGCTCGGCGTACCCCCACGACCTGACCCGGCGACCGATCCACGGCCAGCCGACGACCAGGATTGCGACGCCAACGATGAAGATCGCGGCGGCCACCCACTTCGGGCTCGCAGTCGCGGCCACCACACCGGCTGCGATCAGCACGGGCGCGGCGAACAGCACCAGGATCAACCGGCGCGCCACGATGAGTTTCGGGGACAGCGACTGCCACGTGTCTCCCTCGGGCCGGAACGCGATATCCACCTTGGAGGCCATGTTGTCAGTGTAGGTACCCCTGGGGGACCCGCCGCTCCTCTCGCTCGTGTCCGGGTCGAGCCCGCGACCGGCGGGACCCTGCGGCTGAGCGCACCTACCCGGGCACAAGCCCCGCAGGCATCTGCGACGATGCCCCTCGTGGAGTTGCTCGACATCCCGCTGCCCGCGTCGCACCCGGCTGGCCACGGCCTGCTGCGCATCCGCGGAACGGTGTCCGATGGGGTGGTGGAACGCGCCGAGGTCGTCACCGGGCTCATGCACCGGGGCGCCGAGAAACTGTTCGAGTCCCGCGACTACCGGCAGATCCTGTCGCTGGCCAACCGTCACGACTGGTTGAGCAGTTTCGACGGTGAGCTCAGCGCCGCCCGGGTGATGGAGGACGCCCTGGGCATCACCGTCCCCCCACGCGCGCAGGTGCTGCGCACGATGCTCAGCGAGGCCTGCCGGATCACCCACCACCTCTACTGGCTCGGCGAGACGGTGGCGGCCCTGGGCGGGGACGCAACTGCCCTCCGGCAGGCTCGCACCGAGCTCACCCGCGCACTGGACCTGGTCACCGGGGCGCGCATGCACCTGATGATCGTGCGGATCGGGGGCTTGAGCATGGACCTGTCCGACCAGTGGCGCGAAGCCCTGCCGGACGTCGACCCGCGGGGCTGCCTCGACGAGGTGGCGCCCCGACTGGCCGGGGTCGCAACCCTGTCGCGGGGGCAGGCCATCGACTTCGCGACCAGCGGCGTCGTGGCCCGCGCAAGCGGCTGGGACCGGGACCTGCGCGAACACGTGCCCCACGTGGTCCGCGACGAGGGTGATGCGCTGGCCCGGATGCGCTGCCTGGCCGACGAGATCGCGGTATCCACCGAGTACCTGCGGTCAGCCCGGATCCCGGCCGGCGAGGTCGGCACCAGACTGCCGCGCACGATCCGCCTGCCGGAGGGCGAGTACTACGGCGCCAGCGAGACCGCCTCCGGCATCAACGGCTGGTGGGTCGTGTCTCGCGGCGACCTGGTCCCATGGCGGATGAAGATGCGCACCGCCAGTTTCAACAACGCCGCCGCGCTTCCGGCGGTCCTGCCGGGCACCCCGGTCGATGACCTGCCGGCGGCGTTCATGAGTTTTCTGCTCGTCGCCGGGGACATGGACAAGTAGCGGCCGCGCCCCGCCGGGTCGTCGCGCCCTACAGCAGACCCTTGGAGGTCAACCACTCCTGGGCCACCTTCTCCGGTGACCGGCGGTCGATCTCGACCTGCTCGTTGAGCGCCTGCAGCTCGTCGGTGGTCAGCGCGGCCGAGACGGGGTCCAGGGCCGCGGTGATGGTGTCCGTGACCGCGGGGGTGTACAGGGCGGGCAGGAGGTTCTCCGCGGTCTGCAGGCCCTTGTCGTCGTCGAGCACGACGAGGTCGTTGGCCGTGATCGCACCGGAGGAGGAGAACACCACTCCGACGTTGACCTTCCCCTGGTTCAGCGCCTGGATGGTCAACGGGCCACCGGCGTCCAGCGGCACGAACGATCCGACCTTGACGTCATAGGTGTTCTCCAGCCCCGGCTGGCAGAAGGGCCGCTTCGGGCACTCGGGTGGCCCGCCGAGGGTGATGGGGGACTGCTGGGAGTACGTGCCCAACTCGCTCAGTGTGCTCAGGCCGTTCTGACTGGCGAAGTCCTGGGTGACCGCGAACGCGTTCTGGTCCTGCGCCGCTGAGGGATCGAGCAGGGTCAGGTCACTGGCCCCCGCGAGTTTCTGCGCGGCGGTGAATGTCGCCTGGGTGTCTCCCGATGCGATCTGCTTGGCGTCGGGGCCGTTCTCCTGCTTGTTCAGGAACTCGGTCAGGCTGCCCAGGTACTCGGGGGTCAACTGGACCTGCCCCTTCTGCAGGGCCGGGATGATCACCTCGCGGGTGGTCAACTCCTTGATCGAGGCGTCCACCCCCTTCGCCTTCAGGACCTGCTGGTACATGGAGGCCAGGATCTTGGTCTCCGAGAAGTTGGTCGTGGCGATGGTGACCGGCTCCCCCGGGGCGGCACTGGGCGAGGCCTGTCCGGAACCGCCCCCGTCCGACGAGCCGCATCCCGCCATCAGCAGGGCCCCAGCAGCAAGCAGGACCAGTTTCGCGGTACGTCGTCTCGCAACCATGCGGTCCATACAACCACACGAGCGACAACCGGGTCCCGGTCCGACCTCAGCCGGCGGGGATCTCCTCGGCGGCAACTTCCGCCCTGCCCGGCTCGCGCAGACCCTTGGGGGTGACCGCTCGCTGCCCCGTGGCCAGCAGCAGTTCGGCGCCCACCGCCAACAGGGCTGTGAGGATCGCCCCGGCGACGATCAGCGTGTTGTCCTGCAGGGCGAACCCGTCGACGACGTAGCGGCCGAGTCCACCGCTGCCCACCAGCGCGGCCAGCGACGCCGTCGCCACGACCTGGACGCTGGCCGTGCGGATCCCCGCGGCGATCAGGGGGATCGCCAGGGGCACCTCCACCTTGGCGAGGATGCCGGCCGCACCCATGCCCATACCCTGGGCAGCGTCCCGGACCTGCTCGTCGACCCCGGCCACACCCGTGTACGTGTTCGTCAGCACCGGCGGGATCGCGAACAGGGCCAGCGCCAGGATGGCTGCCAGGTTGCCGATCCCGATGCTCTGGATCGAGGCGAGGATCATCAGCACGCCCAGGGTCGGCACGGCACGGCCGATGTTGCTCAGGTTGGTCGCCAGGAACACTCCCTTGCGCAGATGCCCGAGTGTGAGCGCGACCGGCAGCGCTATCACCAGTGCGATGGCCATCGCGACGAGGCTGATCTCGATCTGCTCCCAGGTCCGCACCGGGATGCCGTTCTCGCCGGTCCAGTTGGCCGGGTCGGTGAACCACTGCAGGACGTCCATCAGACGACCCGGCTGCGGGCCCACGGCACGCTGAACCGCTGGATGGCCAGCAGCAGGGACTCGAACACGACCGCCAGCAGCACACAGCACAACGTGGCGGTGAAGATCTGGGCGTGCCAGAAGTTGTTCTGGAAGCCGGACAGGATCAGGGTCCCGAACCCCCCGTAGCCGACCAGCGCCCCGATGGTGACCATGCCCACCGTGCTCACGGTGGCGATGCGGACCCCGGCCAGAATCGTGGGCATGGCCAACGGGATGGACACCCGCAGCAGGATCTGCCGGTCGGTCAGGCCCATTCCAGTGGCAGCGTCCAGCACCTCGGCGGGCACCTCCTGCAGCCCGACCACGATGTTGCGCAGCACGACCAGCAGTCCGTAGACGGCCAGTGCGATGATCACGGTCCACGGGCTCAGCCCGAAGACCGGCCACAGCAACGAGATCAGCGCCAGTGAGGGGATCGTGTACAGGACCCCGGACAGTCCGAGGATCGGACCGGACAGCCGCGGCACCCGCCGGATGAGCATCGCCAGGGGTAGCGCCGACACGATCGCGAGGACCACCGAGCCGACCGTGAGGGCGATGTGCTCGCGGCCGGCCGCGACAAGTTCCGGCCAGTAGTCCTGGACGTAGGTCCAGGACAGCCACGGATTGCTCGCCTCCGCCAGGGTGGTCGGCATGTGCCCGACCGTAGCGCACTCCGGCCTGGGACAGCCCGCCACCACGGGCCGGACGGAACCGTCTGCCAGCCCGCGTGCGCTACGGTCGCACCCATGATCTCCCTGCAGGACGTCACCAAGCGCTATTCGGACGGAACGGTGGCGGTGGACGGCCTGACCCTGGACGTGGACGAGGGGGTCATCTGCGCGCTGGTCGGACCATCCGGCTGCGGCAAGACGACGACCATGCGCATGATCAACCGACTGATCGAACCCTCCAGCGGCACGATCGAAGTCGCCGGCGAGGAGATCTCGTCGCTGGACGTCCAGCAGTTGCGCCGGCACATCGGCTACGTGATCCAGAACGGCGGGCTGTTCCCCCACTACACGGTGCGCCGCAACGTGGCCACGGTGTGCCGGTTGCTGCGCTGGGACAAGCAGAAGACCGCGCAGCGGGTGGACGAGATGCTCGCTCTGGTCGACCTGGACCCCGCCACGTTCGGCGATCGCTACCCGCATCAGCTCTCCGGCGGCCAGCGGCAACGGGTCGGGGTGGCCCGGGCACTGGCCGCCGATCCTCCCGTGCTGCTGATGGACGAGCCGTTCGGCGCAGTGGACCCGATCGCCCGGGAGCGGCTGCAGGACGAGTTCCTGGCCCTTCACGCACGGGTGCGCAAGACGGTGGTCCTGGTCACCCACGACATCGACGAGGCGGTCAAACTGGGCGACCGGATCGCGGTGATGCGACAGGGCGGCCATCTTGAGCAGTACGACCGCCCGGCAGTGGTGCTGGGCTTCCCGCGCACGGACTTCGTGGCGGACTTCGTCGGCTCCGACCGGGCCGTCAAGCGACTGCGGGTCAGCCCCATCCCCCTGGCCGCGTTGGGCGAACAGACCGTGGAGCGGACCCCGGGGGTCATCGACGTCGCCGCGGACGCCTCGCTGTACGACTTACTCGCGGCCGTTCTGCAGTCTCCGGCGAGCCTGGCCCGGATCACCCCGGGCGGCCAGCCGGTGCGGGTGGGCGACATCGACCGGCTGCTGGCGGCCTCCCGGCCAGATAGCCCCTGAACAGCGGCGCCAGGTACTACTGAGCCCCGTGTTCCCGCAGGTAGGTGGCGAAGCGCGCGACGAACAACGGCTCCAGTTCCCCCACCGACTCGTGCCCGAAAGCCTCCTTGGCCGCCGCGATCAGCCCAACGAACGAACCTGAGATGTCACCGAGTGATCCGCCCTCGTCGGACACCGTCTCCAGCGACGCGGTGTGCGTCAGCAGGTCGTAGAAGAAGCCGATGTCGTGGCGCTTCTCCGCCAGTTCGAACGCCCGGCGGCGCAGTTCCTCGTAGGGAAGGTCCTCAAGAGTCTCGGCCATGCCCCGACTCTAGCCGACCCCGGGGGTGGACCCAGTCCGCCGCCGAGTCAGCATCCGACGATCCGTCGTCGTCATCGTCATGAGGAGTGCTGATCCGGCATATGCGCTCCAGCCACAGGGCCGCTGCGACCACCGCCAGCCCGGCGACGATCGCCGCGATCGAGGCATAGGCCCGCTCCCGGGCGGCCACTATCCACCACATACCGACGAACCACACGAGGAATCCCCCGTACACCCCGGTGGCGATCGCGCCGGTGCGGGAGGCGGCCATCGCCAGGGCCGCGGTCCGGGCGGCCACGAACGGATTGACGCGCCCCTCCCCCAGCCGTCGGCGCATCCCGATCGCCCAGAAGAGCAGGGCGAGGGCCAAGATGAACAGGGTCGCCGCAGCGGTCCACGGAACCGGCACACTGCGACCGACCAGCCGGTCGACCAGGTCCGCCAGCACCCAGCCGGCCACGGCACTGACCAGGCCCAGTGTCAGCAGCAGGCGTCCACTGGTGGGTCTCACGGCTCCACTTTACGCAGCAACGGACCGAGCCGGCGAACTCCGGCACCGGCGACCTCGGCGCACACCTGCCCCACCGTGCGACCGTCCGGCAACCCGAATCCGGCATCGGCCTGCGCCCACGGGATCAGGACGAAGGCCCGCTCGAGTGCCCGGGGGTGGGGCAGAGTCAGCAGCGGATCGTTGCTTACTGCCTGTCCGTATGCCAGGACGTCGACGTCCAGCGTGCGGGGTCCCCAGCGCTGTTCGCGGACCCGGTCGCGGCCCTGTTCGGCACGCTGGGCGGCGGCCAGCACCTCGTGGGCGGTGGCCCGCGTTTCGAGCACCAGCACCGCGTTGTAGTAGTCGGGCTGGTCGGGGCCGCCCACCGGGTCGGTCTCGTACACGTCGGACACCGCCACCAGGGCGCCGAGTTCGGCCAGTTCGTCGACGGCGTACTGCAGCGCCCCGAGACGGTCGCCGAGGTTCGCGCCGATCGACAGCGCCACCCGGGTCATCGGGTGATCCGGACGGTGACGTCCTCGAAGATCTCGGGCACGGGGGCGCCCGGTTTGTGCACCGTCACGGTCACCTGCCGAACACCGGGGAACAGCCGAACCCGCTCGGCGATGCGCGCGGCCAGCGTCTCGATCAGCCGCACCGGCGGTCCACCTACGATCCGCACCACCTCGGTGGCCACGGCCGCGTAGTCAACCGTCAGTTCCAGGTCGTCGGCCCGCGCCGCCGCGGCGGTATCGACCGCCATCTGCACATCGACGACGAACGGCTGGCCCAGTTCGCGTTCGGCGGCCAGCACGCCGTGCCGGCCACGGGCGCGGATCCCGGTGACGCTGATCGTGTCGGTCATCCCGCCTCCTGCCATGCCCGGGCCACGCGGATGGCGTCCCGGCTGCCCACCACATCATGCACCCGGACCCCCCAGACTCCCTGCAGCGCGGCCAGCGCACTGATCGTCGCGGTCGCTACGTCCCGGCCGGCCGCCGGGCGCGGCTCCGGCTGCGCCAGCAATTCCCCGAGGAAGCGCTTGCGGGACGCCCCGATCAGCACCCGCGGACCGATCCCGCACAGCCGGTCGAGCCGGGACAGGAGTTGCCAGTTGTGCTGCGACTCCTTGGCGAAGCCCAGACCCGGGTCGAGGATCACCCGGTCGGCCGCGATCCCGGCAGCCGTGCACGCCGCGAACCGCGCGGTCAGCGCAGTGACGACCTCGGTCACCACGTCGTCGTAGTGGGTGAAATCCTGCATCCGGTCCGACGGCGCCCGCCAGTGCATGGCGATGTACTCGGCGTCCAGATCGGCGACCGCCGCGAGCATGTCCGGGTCCGCGAGACCACCGCTGACGTCGTTGACCATCCCCGCCCCGGCCGCAACACAGGCCCGCGCCACCACAGCTCGGGTGGTGTCGATGCTGACGGGAACGCCGTCGGCGACGAGGCCGGCCACGACGGGCACGACCCGTTCGAGTTCGGTCTCGACCGGCACCCTTTGAGCACCCGGACGGGTCGACTCACCTCCGACGTCGACCCAACGGGCACCGGCGCCGGCCATGGCCACCCCGGCGGACACGGCCTCGGCCACGCTGCTGAAGCGCCCGCCGTCGCTGAAGGAATCGGGCGTCACATTGAGCACGCCCATGACGATCGTCACCGACCCAGTATCAACGCCATCGCCTCGGCGCGGGTCGCGGACTCGCGCAATTGCCCGCGCACCGCACTGGTCGTGGTGATCGCGCCCGGCTTGTGGATCCCCCGCATGGCCATGCACAGGTGCTCGGCCTCGATCACCACGATCACCCCGCGCGGGCGCAGGATCGACTGCAGGGCGTCGGCGATCTGCGTGGTGAGCCGCTCCTGCACCTGCGGGCGCTTGGCGTACACGTCGACCAGCCGCGCCAGTTTGCTCAGGCCGGTGATCCGGCCGTCCAGCGCCGGGATGTAGCCCACGTGCGCCTTGCCGAAGAACGGCACGAGGTGGTGCTCGCAGTGGCTCCACAACTCGATGTCCCGCACCAGCACCATCTCGTCATGGGCGAGGTCGAAGGTGGTGGTGAGAACCTCCGCGGGGTCCTTGCGCATCCCTGCGAACACCTCGGCGTACATACGCGCCACCCGCGCCGGGGTGTCACGCAGTCCATCGCGTTCAGGGTCCTCCCCCACCGCCAGCAGCAGTTCGCGGACAGCCGCCTCGGCGCGGGCGTGGTCGAATGACGGGATCTCCCGTTCTGACAGGCTGATCGGATCGGTCATTCGACCAGTCTGGGGCAAGCCTGTGCAGTTCTGCAGCCGGGTGGTGCCCCTGAGCGGTCAGCGCCCACTACGCTCGCAACCGTGGCCGTGCGCAGCAGTCGCCGAGCAAGGGCAGCGCGGCGCCGGAAGCGGCGCCTGGACTCCCGTGAACATGATCTGGACGCTGCGAACTGGGAAGACCTCGTGGAAGCCTGGGGCGGATGCGCCTACTGCGGGGCCGCTGGGACCGCCTTGCAGCGCGACTGCGTCCTGCCCGTTTCGCGCGGCGGTCGCTACACCCTGACCAACGTCGTGCCGGCCTGCCCCTCGTGCAACGCCAGCAAGTGCAACCAGGAGGTGACCACGTGGCTGCGGCGCAAGGGCCTCGATGAACGGGCCTTCCTCGCCAGACACGTCAGCGTGCTCGCAGCCCTGGCCGGTCCGGTCGGGTCCGCCGACCCGAAGCAGGACTAGAGCGGCTGCTCGGGCGCCGG
>DAOMFH010000015.1:0-18873 GCA_035429705.1 Actinomycetota bacterium | reverse complement strand
CCCGACGGGGGTGCGCACGGCAGCAACGATCACAGCATCACGAGTAGTCATGAAGCAATGTTACTGGTGGGTAACATAGCCTGTCCAGGCACCCTGGCCGCTAGGACAGGGCGCCGACGAGCTGCTGGATCTCAGCGGCCCGCCACATGGCGATCCCCGCCAGCACCAGCACGATCGCGGCGCATCCCACGACCTGCACCAGCGTCTGCTGCTTGCCACGCGGCGCCTTGGAGAACACGAACGCCACCGCTGCGCCCGTGACCAGCCCCCCGAGGTGCGCCCGCCAGTCGACCCCCGGGGCGAGGAATCCGATCACCACGTTGATCCCGATCAGGATCAGGACCTGGGTGATGTCCGCCCGCAGGTGCCGGCCGGCGACCACCAGGGCCCCCATCAGCCCGAAGATCGCCCCACTGGCCCCCACCGAAACGGTGTTCGCGGCACTGAAGACGAACGACGCGACCGCGCCGCCCAGCCCGGCCACGAGGAACAGGACCAGGAACCGGGCATGGCCCAGCAGTCGCTCCAGCGGCGGGCCCAGCACGTACAGCACGTACATGTTGAAGGCCAGGTGCAGCCAGCTGCCGTGCAGGAACACCGACGTCAGCAGGCGGTACCACTCCCCGTTGAGGGCTACCCCGGCCGGCCACATCCCCCAGTCCGCGGCCACGGCGTTGACCCCGACCAGGGACTGCAGCACGAAGATCACGACGCAGACGCCGATCAGCGAGATCGTGACCGAACTCGTCGTTGTGAGCCGGCCCCCGAACACAGTTCGCGGTTCGCGCACTGTCGCCTGCCCGGCGGAGACACACTCCGGGCACTGGAAACCCACCGCGGCCGGGATCATGCACTCCGGGCAGATCGGGCGCTCGCAGCGGGTGCAGCGGACCCAGGTGGGCCGGTCCGGGTGCCGGTAGCAGACCGGCGCCGGCTCAGGGGTGCTCACTTGATGATGTCGACCGACTCGATCACGACGTCGTCCACCGGCTTGTCCATCCGTCCGGTGGGGGTCGTGGCGATCGCGTCGACGACGTCCCGGCCGGCCTGGTCGGCTACCTCGCCGAAGATGGTGTGCTTGAAGTTCAGGTGCGGGGTCTTGCCCACCGTGATGAAGAACTGCGAGCCGTTGGTGTTCGGGCCCGCGTTGGCCATCGCCAGCAGGTAGGGGCGGTCGAACTGCAACTCCGGGTGGAACTCGTCGGCGAACCGGTAGCCGGGACCCCCGGTGCCGGTGCCGATCGGGCAGCCGCCCTGGATCATGAATCCGCTGATCACCCGGTGGAAGGTCACCCCGTTGTACAGCGGCCCGGTGCCGGGCTGGCCGGTCGCGGGATCCACCCATTCCCGGGAGCCGTCGGCCAGGCCGACGAAGTTCGCCACGGTCTTCGGGGCCTGGTTGTCGAACAGGTTCAGGCGGATGTCGCCACGGTTGGTGCGCAGGACGGCTTGGGTCATACCGCCGATCCTGTCACAGGTGCTTGGTGGCCTCACGCACCGACAGCGGTGCCAGTTCATGACCCCCGACGAAGTCACGCACCCACTGCGGATCGGTGTAGGCGTAGTCGCGCAGCGCCCAGCCGATCGCCTTGGTGATCCAGAACCGCCGGTCGGCGGTGTTCGGCCCGATCACGGCGGCCAGCAGGTCCGGGTCGGTCCCCCGGCCCCGGTGACCGACCTGGCAGATGATCGCCGCGCGCCTGATCCAGATGTCCTCGTCGAGCGCCCAGGCCCGGATGTCCAGGTCATCACGCAGGGGACCGACCAGTTTCGTCGCGATCTCGTCCACCAGGTCCCACCATGCGCCGGTGGTGATCAGATGGCGCAGCAGCGGCTCGTCGGCCGCCGTCAGCCACTGGCGGTGGCGCCGCAGCAGGGCCAGGGCCGCATATCGCTCCTCCCGGTAGCCGGCGTGGTCCCACAGTTCCAGTGAGACGGCCAGCCATTGGTCGCGGTCGAGTTGATGGGCGGCGAAGACCGGCCGCAGCGCCCTGGTGCGCGCGGCCTTCTGCACCCCGAGGAACGGCATCGCCGACTTCATGTAAGCCTGCATGCCGGGCGCCTTCGAGGCGTCGGCCGCGTCGCGCAGTGCCTGCCGCACCTCGCTGACCAGTTCTGGCATGACGTCCAGATTAGGGATCCTTCGGCCTTGCGGGGGGCAGTTCGGGATGCTCGGGTCCCGCCCTGCACGAGGCGTCTGAGGGTTCCGGGTTGTCACGAGGTGGGAGCGCAGCGGGATCGCGCAGGCTCCCGGCTTCGCCATTCGCCCCCCGGCCAGCACCATGGATCCCGCGCCAACGCCCCCTGAGGTGCCGGGCACATCACCCATTCGATTGATCTGCTCGTCAGTCGCGTCCACGATGCTTTCATCGGCCGTCCCTGGTGAAGTGGATGTCATGGCCGACTTACCTGTCCGGCCCGTCGCTACTCCGAAAGGTCTCCCATGAGGAAGCTGTTCTACGCCTCGTTCGCCTACATGCTCGCCGGCGTGACCGCCGGGCTGTTCTACCGCGAGTTCACCAAACTCAACGACTTCCCCGAGGGGCAGTTCACGCAACTGGGCCTGGCCCACACGCACCTGCTCGCGCTCGGTTTCATCGTGCTGCTGATCGTGCTGGCTCTGGAGAAGGTGTTCACGATCTCCCGCAGCAGGAAACTCTTCGACTGGTTCTTCTGGCTCTACAACGCCGGTCTGATCCTCACCGCCGCGATGCTGATCCTGCACGGCAGCCTCACCGTCCTCGGTGAGGAGTCGAACAAGATGATCTCGGGCATCGCCGGGCTCGGCCACATGCTCATCACGGCCGGAATGATCGTCTTCTTCGTGGCTCTGCGGCGCGCCGTCATTCAGCCGGCCCCTGCTGCGGACACTGCGGCTCTCGTGGACGCGTGAGCGCCACTTGATCTCGACGGCCGTCACCTAGACCGCAACACCGGTTCGGCTCACACCTGGGCCGGACCGGGGTTGCCGTGCGGGGCCGCTGCTGGGGTCGTGCCAGCGAGGCCTCCGCCACTCAGTTTTTGAGCAGCCTCAAGGTGGAGACGAGGGGACTTGAACCCCTAACCCCCGCCTTGCAAAGGCGGTGCTCTGCCAGTTGAGCTACGTCCCCTGGATGGCTAGCGCAGGTCGAGGTCGCGGGTGGCCTCGTTCCACAACTCCTGCTCGGCCTGGTTGGCGGCGTACTGACGGTAAATGGCGTAGCCGACGGCCGCTACGGCCGCGAGCAGTATCAGTTTCTTCACGTGCGCCTACCTGGACTTGAACCAGGGACCTCTTCGTTATCAGCGAAGCGCTCTAACCGAGCTGAGCTATAGGCGCGTCGGTCGGTACCCAGGGTACCGGATGGGTGGTGACGGGTCCTTTGGCAGCCTCAGTCCTCGCCCAGTTTGACCGAGACGCCCCCGGTGACCAATGCTGCGGCGTTGTACAGCATCGCGATGACCGCGAACAACAGCGTCGTCACGACCACCTCCACGACCGCGAACACCAGGCTGATGCTGAGCACTCCGACGAACGTGAAGACGAACGGCCCCTCACTTCCCGTGAGTTCGGAGAAGGTCGAGTTGAACGACTCGAACACCCCGGCCGCGGATGCGAAGAAGTAGAGCAGCAGCCAGGCGATGACGTACATGATGCCCAGGCCGATCGCGAAGACGAACCCGGTCTTCATGGCGCTCCACGGGTCGATGCGCCGCAGCCGCAGCGTCGCGCTGCGCGTGCCACTGGTGGTCGGGGCCGGCACTGTTGACGATGTCACGCGCTACTCCTCCTCGTCCGAGTCATCGGGCGACGCTCCATCATCACCTGCCGCGGCCGGTGACCCGGGAGCGGGGTCGTCCTGAACCGGTTGTTCCGGCTCGTCATCCTGGTCATCGTCGTCAGCCGAACGGGCCACGGCCACCACCGTGACGTCGTCGGCCACACCCATGAGACTGACCCCCATCGTGTCCCGGCTGGTCTGGCGGATATCCGCGACGGGGGTGCGGATCACCACCCCGTTGCTGGCGATCGCGAAGATCGACTCGCCGGCCTCACTGACGATCGCCCCGACCAGCGAACCGCGCTCCTCCACGAGCTTCATCGCCCGCACCCCGAGCCCGCCGCGGCCCTTCGTGTTCCACTCGTCCAGGGACGTGCGCTTGGCGTAACCGCCGTCGGTCACCGTGACCAGGTCACAGTCCGGGCGCACGACACCCATGGCCAGCAGGTGGTCGGAACCGCGGAACTTCATCCCGATCACCCCGGAGGTGGCCCGGCCCATCGCCCGCAGTTCATCGGCCCGGAACCGGACCGACATACCCCTGGCGGAGACCATGATCAACTCCCCACCGTCGTCCACCAGCCGCGCGGAGACCAGTTCGTCACCATCCTTCAGGTTGATCGCGATCAGCCCGCCGGTGCGGTTGGTGTCGTACTCGGTCAGCGCCGTCTTCTTCACCAGGCCGTGCTTGGTGGCCAGCACCAGGTACGGCTCCTGCTCGTAGTCGCGCAGCGCCAGCACCCCGGCGATCCGCTCGTCCGGCTGGAAGGCCAGCAGGTTGGCCACATGCTTGCCCTTGGCGTCGCGGGCGGTCTCGGGCAGCATGTACGCCTTCGTGCGATACACCCGGCCCAGGTTGGTGAAGAACAGGATCCAGTGGTGGGTGGTGGTCACGAAGAAGTGGCTGACCACGTCGTCGCGCTGCAGCGCCGCCCCCCGCACCCCGCGGCCGCCACGCCGCTGCGACCGGTACAAGGTGCGGTCGGTGCGCTTCGCGTAGCCCCCCTCGGTGATGCTCACGACCACGTCCCGGACCGGGATCAGGTCCTCCTCGCTGCCCAGGTCATCGGCCGGCATGAACCGGGAGCGGCGCTCGTCTCCGTGCAGCCGCACTATCTCGGCCAGCTCCTCGGCCACGATCGTGCGCTGCCGGGATGGAGTGGCCAGGATGTCCTGGTAGTCGGCGATCAGCCGCTCGAGCTCCTCGTACTCGTCGATGATCTTCTGGCGCTCCAGGGCCGCCAGCCGCCGCAACTGCATGTCCAGGATGGCGGTGGCCTGCACCTCGTCGATGTCCAGCAGGTCCATCAGGCCGCTGCGGGCGTCCTCCACCGTGGCCGAGCGGCGGATCAGCGCGATCACCTCGTCGAGCGCATCAAGGGCCTTGAGGTAGCCGCGCAGGATGTGCGCCCGCTCCTCGGCCTTGCGCAGCCGGTAGGCCGTGCGCCGCTGGATGACCTCGATCTGGTGATTGATCCAGTTGGTCACGAAAGCGTCCAGGCTCAGCGTGCGCGGCACCCCGTCGACCAGCGCGAGCATGTTCGCCCCGAACGTCTCCTGCAGCTGGGTGTGCCGGTAGAGCTGTGAGAGCACCACCCGCGGCTGCGCGTCGCGCTTGAGGACCACCACGAGGCGCTGGCCGGTGCGGCTGGAGGAGTCGTCGCGCAGGTCCGAGATCCCGGTGATCCGGCCGGCGTCGGCGAGCTCGGCGATCTTGGCCGTGAGGGTGTCCGGGTTGACCTGGTAGGGCAGTTCGGTGATCACCAGGCAGGTGCGCCCGCGGTCGTCCTCCTCGACGTCCACCACTCCGCGCATGATGATCGAGCCGCGCCCGGTGCGGTAGGCGGCGTCGATCCCGGCCCGGCCCACGATGTAGGCGCCGGTCGGGAAGTCCGGGCCCTTGACCCGGTCGATCAGCGCGTCGAGCAGTTCCTCCTTGCCGGCGTCGGGGTGCTCGAGTGCCCACGCGATACCGTCGGCGACCTCGCGCAGGTTGTGCGGCGGGATGTTGGTGGCCATCCCCACCGCGATACCCGAGGAGCCGTTGACCAGCAGGTTCGGGAACCGGCTGGGCAGGATGACCGGCTCCTGGGCCCGGCCGTCGAAGTTCGGCTTGAAGTCGACGGTCTCCTCGTCGATGTCCCGCACCATCTCCATGGCCAACTGGGCCAGGCGGGCCTCGGTGTACCGGTAGGCCGCCGCCGGGTCGTTGCCGGGCGAGCCGAAGTTGCCCTGCCCGGCCACCAGCGGATAGCGCAGCGACCACGGCTGCACCATGCGGACCAGGGCGTCGTACACCGCACTGTCGCCGTGCGGGTGGTAGCTGCCGAGCACGTCGCCGACCACCGCGGCGCACTTGAAGAAGCCGCGGTCGGGCCGGTACCCGCCGTCGAACATCGCGTACAGGATCCGGCGGTGCACCGGCTTCAACCCGTCGCGCACGTCCGGCAGCGCCCGGCCGACGATCACGCTCATCGCGTAGTCCAGGTAGGACTTCTGCATCTCCGCCTGGAGCTCGACCGGCTCGACGCGGTCGGTGTCTGGGGTCTGAGTCACTGTCGTTCCTTAGATGTCGAGGAAGCGGACGTCTTTGGCGTTGCGCTGGATGAACTTGCGCCGGCTCTCCACGTCCTCACCCATGAGCATGCTGAACACCTCGTCGGCCTGGGCGGCGTCCTCCAGGGTGACCTGCAGCAGGATGCGGCGGTCGGGGTCCATGGTGGTCTCCCACAATTCGTTGGCGTTCATCTCGCCCAGACCCTTGAACCGCTGGATGAAGCCCTCCTTCGGCGACTTCTTGCCGGCCTCGTGGCCGGCGGCCACCAGGGCGTCGCGTTCCCGGTCGCTGTAGGCGTACTCGTGCGGTTCCTTGCCGCTCCACTTCAGCAGGTACAGCGGCGGCTGGGCCAGGTACACGTGCCCCTCGATGATCAACGGCCGCATGAACCGGAACAGCAGCGTGAGCAGCAGGGTCCGGATGTGCTGGCCGTCGACGTCCGCGTCGGCCATCAGCACCAGCTTGTGGTACCGCAGCTTGTTCAGGTCGAACTCCTCCTGCACCCCGGTGCCCAGCGCGGAGATCATGGCCTGCACCTCGGTGTTGGCCAGCACCCGGTCGAGCCGGGCCTTCTCCACGTTGAGGATCTTGCCCCGGATCGGCAGGATCGCCTGGGTGGCCGGGTTGCGCCCGCTGCGGGCCGAGCCGCCGGCCGAGTCGCCCTCGACGATGAACAGCTCGCACTCCTCCGGACTGGTCGACGAGCAGTCGATCAGCTTTCCCGGCAGGCCTCCGCCGCCGAGCAGGCCCTTGCGGTTGCGGGCCAGGTCCCGGGCCTTGCGGGCGGCCACCCGGGCCACCGACGCGGCGACCGCCTTACGGGCGATCTCCTTGCCCTCGGCCGGGTTCTTCTCGAACCACTCCCCCAACTGGTCGTTGACCAGTCGCTGCACGAACGTCTTGGCCTCGGTGTTGCCGAGTTTGGTCTTCGTCTGCCCCTCGAACTGCGGCTCGCGCAGTTTGACGCTGATGATCGCGGTCAGCCCCTCCCGGATGTCGTCGCCGGTGAGGTTGGCGTCCTTCTCCTTCAGAATCCCCCAGTCCCGCGCGAACTTGTTCATCAACGTGGTCAGCGCGGCGCGGTAACCCTCCTCGTGGGTGCCGCCCTCGGTGGTGTTGATGGTGTTCGCGAAGGTGTAGATCGACTCGCTGAAGCCGGTGTTCCACTGCATGGCCACCTCGGCGCTGATCCCGCGGGCGAGGTCCTCGGCTTCGAACTCGATGACCGACTGATGACTCGGGCCCTTGGTGGCGTTCAGGTGGCGCACGAAGTCGCCGATGCCACCCGCGTATTGGTACGTGACGCTGGTCAGGTCCTCATCGTCGTCGTCCAGGCCCGCATCGTCGCTGGGCCGGTCGTCGGTCAACTGGATCGTGAGACCCCGGTTGAGGAAGGCCATCTCCTGGAACCGCCGGGACAGCGTCTCGAAGTCGTAGTGGGTGGTCTCGAAGACCTCCGGATCGGCCCAGAAGGTGACCGTGGTCCCGGTGTCGTCGACCGCTTCGCCCTTCACCAGCGGCCCGGCCGGCACTCCCCGGCGGAAGCCCTGGGTCCACTCGTACCCGTCGCGGTGGATCAGCACGTCGAGCCCGGTCGACAGGGCGTTGACCACGGACACGCCCACCCCGTGCAGGCCGCCCGACACCGAGTAGCCGCCCCCGCCGAACTTGCCGCCGGCGTGCAGCACGGTCAGCACGACCTCCACGGCCGGCTTCTTCTCCACCGGGTGCTCGTCGACCGGGATGCCGCGGCCGTTGTCGACCACCCGCACCCCGCCGCCGGGCAGCAGGGTCACCTCGATCCGGTCGCAATGACCGGCCAGGGCTTCATCGACGGCGTTGTCCACGACCTCGTAGACCAGGTGGTGCAGGCCCCGCTCACCGGTTGACCCGATGTACATGCCCGGTCGTTTGCGAACCGCCTCCAGACCCTCCAGGACCTGGATATCACTGGCGTCGTACGACACAGGCCGCCCCTTTCCGCAAGTGGGTTCTTCGTGTGCGAGAGCGGCCGGAAGTGGCCAGAACACGCTTCATCGCTGTTCAGTCTATCGCTTGATCGGGGGGCTGACCGTTATTGCACAGGCGCTATGCCCATTCTCAGCCGTCGACACCTCGGCCAGGCACCCCCCTACGCTGCTGGCCGGTGCGCGGCCACCGGCGGATCAACCGTAGGTGTCCCGCGGCCCCCGGCCTTTGACCCGCAGCTTGCCCCGCGGCCTGGGCCCCACGTCGGGGCCCAGCACGGTGATCTCGGAGACCGCGCTACCCGGGATCTCGTCCCGCAGTCGCTTGCGCAGTTGGCCGGACAGGATCCGCACCTGGGTCGCCCACGCCGTGCTGTCGGCCCGCAGGGTGAGCAGTCCGGTCGTCCGGTCGAACACCTCGGGCTTCACGTGCTCGGCCAGGGTCGGTCCGACCAGCGCGGCCCACTCGCCCCAGATCTTCCCGATGGAGGTCGCGGCCTGCCAGCCACGGTCGGTGACGAGTGTGGTGATGGCCTCGGCGATCCGGGCTGGATCCCGGTCGTCTGCCCGGGCGGAACTGTAGACCGGATCGCGGCGCGCGGTCTGCACAGAGGCCGCCGGCCACGTCCGGGCAGCCTGCCTGGCCCTGGCCAGAACTCTGTTGGCCAGGTCGCTCACGGCCTCGTCGGTCACCCTCATCCCTTCCGGATCGAACCGCTGTCTACAACGAATCTAACCCCGTTGACCTCATCCGGGACATCACCCGACACGGCCGCGGTGATCAGGATCTGTCCGCGCGACCGGGCGGCGGCCTGCGCGAGGCGCGCTCTGCGCTGCTGGTCGAGTTCGGCGAACACATCGTCCAGGATCAGGATCGGCTCCCCGGACCCGTCCTCGCGGAGGATGTCGTAACTGCCCAGGCGCAGCGCCAGGGCCAGCGACCAGGACTCCCCGTGGGATGCGTAGCCCCGCGCCGGCAGTGCGTTGAGGCTCAGTTCCAGCTCGTCGCGATGTGGTCCGATCACCGTCACGCCGCGCGCCAACTCCTCCGAACGCACTTCGGTCAGTGCCGCCCGCAAAGCCTCGGCGAACTCCTCCCGGGTGCAAGCGCCGGGCGGTACCCGGGCCGGCGCGTACCGCACCTCCACCGCGTTGCGGGTCGCCGCGACCTCCGCGTACGCCGTGGACACCGGCTGGCTGAGCCGGGCGACCAGGGCCAGTCGGCCGGCCATGATGTCGGATGCGAACTCCACCAGCCGTTCGTCCCAGACGTCCAAGGTGCTGTGCAGCATGTCCCGGTCGGCGCGGCTGGCGCTCTTGGCGGCTGTGCGCAGCAGCGAGTTGCGCTGCCTGAGCGTCTTCTCGTAGTCCGCGGCCACGGCCGCGTAGCGCGGGCTCACCTGCACGAGCAGCTGGTCGAGGAAGCGGCGACGGGCGCCCGGCTCCCCCTTCACGAGCCCCAGGTCCTCCGGGGCGAACATCACGGCGCGCACGATCCCCATGGCGTCCCGGACCCGCCGCACCGGCGCCCGGTTGACCTGGAGCCGGTTCGCCCGGCCGGGGTTGATCTGCACGTCCAGACCGATGGTTCGCTCACCCTGGACTATGGTGCTGCGGATGACCGCCCGCTCGGCGCCGGCCCGGACCAGGGCCGTGTCGTTGGCCACTCGATGGCTGGCGAACGCCGCGAGGTAATAGACCGCTTCGACCACGTTGGTCTTCCCGTGTCCGTTGGGCCCGATCAGCAGGTTGCCACCCGGCTCGAACTCGACCCCGAGATGCTCGTAGTTGCGGAAGTCGGTGAGCTCCAGACCGGAGATCCTCACCGGTTGAGGCGCACCGGCATCAACAGATACCGGAAGACCTCGCTGCCCCCCTCGGGATCGATACCGGTGAGCACAGCCGCCTTCTCCGTGGACTGCAGGCTCAGCCGGGCGGTGGCCTCGGACAGCCCTGCCAGCCCGTCGGTCAGGAATCTGGGGTTGAACGCCACCTCCAGGCCTTCCCCCTGCAGGGTGCACTCAATGGTCTCGGTGGCCGTCGCCTCATCTCCCGCACCTGCCTTGAGGACCACCTCGTCCGCGGAGAACGCCAACCGCACCGCGGAGTCCTGATGCAGCACGAGGCTCACCCGCTTGATCGCCTCCCGCAACGCGGACACCTGGATCTCCGGCTGACTGACGAAGTTGGTGGGCAGCATCGAACGGAACTTCGGGTACTTGCCCGCGTCCATCAGCCGCAGACCCGTCTGCCGGTTCCGGGCGCTCAGGGACAACGAGGTTTCCGAGTCGCTGAGGTGGATGCTCATCTGGCCGGAGTCGGCGAAGGCCTTCGCGGCGTCCACGAGTTCCTTGCCGGGCACGGTCACGGCGATCAGACGGTCGATCGCCTGCGGGGTCCACGGCAACTCCCGGACCGCCAACCGGAACCGGTCGGTGGCAACCAGGGTCAGGTGTCCTTGCGGGTCGATCTCCATGTGGATGCCGGAGAACGCGTGGTTGCGCTCGTCCGGGGAGGCGGAGGCGACCGCCACCTGGGACACGGCGGCCGCGAACAGCGCGGCGTCGACCTGGCCGACCGCGTCGGGCAGGGCCGGCAGGGGCGGGTACTCGTCGTCGGGCAGGGTCGGCAGCAGGAATGCCGCCGCCCCGCAGGTGACCTCGACTCGTCCGGAGGACTGCAGGGCGAAACTCACCGGCTGGGCCGGCAGGGACCGAGCTATCTCGACCAGCAACCGGCCGCTGATCAGCGCGGTGCCCGGCTCCCCCACCACCGCGTCAGCGGTGTTGTGCGACCAGGTGTCCTGAGTGGTCGTCGTGAAGGACACGGCGTCAGTGCCCGCCTCGACCAGCACTCCGGCCAGAGCGGGGAACGGCACACGCGACGGCAGAGTCCGGGAGACCCAGGTCACAACGTCGGCAAGGACGTCTCGTTCGATTCGGAACTTCACGCTTCCTCCTTGTCAGGCATCGTGTCATGCCCCTTCGCACTACAAGCGTTGTTTCCGGTGGTTGCGCGCCGTTTCGCGGCGTCCACAGTCGGTCGTTCCCCCGGAATCCCCCCGATATTCTTCCTGCAGGTATCTGTCGTAGACGTAGTAGCACCTGTTGACACTGTGGAAATCCGTACGAAGTCCCTGATGGTACGCAGGTAATTACACCGCACACAGGGATGTGGGTGAATCGGCGTCCACTTGTGGACGGTGTGGATGACCGGTCGCTCATCCACCGGAATCCACAACGAGGCGGTCTGCCGTCCACGTCGAAGGCAGCCGAAACGGCCGGCAGGGAGCACTTCTCCACAACGGATGCACAACCCAGATGTGACTCTGGGTGCTCGACACGCCGAACGCGGTAACCGTTGGTCAGTGCCGGTGCGTTCAGGACCAGAGGGGCGCTCGGCCTGACGGCAACCCGGCGGGCGGGCGCGGGCTCTTCGGCAACCGGCCAGCCACCCGCCCCCGGTTCGTCGCGGCCGGTTCAGGGCGAGCCAACCACCGCGGTGATCCGCCAGTCCAGAACGTCCTGCCCCGGCGGCGGAGCCTATAGCCTGTTCGGTCCCGGACGAGCCAGCGATTTGGACGTTCTCCTCAGAGAACTCGACCGAAGGGACTAGCTGGCAGCACTTATCCACAGGATTTCCACGACGTGGGGATACTCAGTGTGACGAAGATAACAGCAGGCTCACAGAACGTTCCGGTTCCGTCACGCAGACGTACCTCGCGTGAAATCCGGGGGCCGGGTGATTTGCAGTTCGGTGGCTCGGATGGCGACTTCACCGGTTCATGCGATGACGTTGTTGCATCTGTCGGTCGTTGCTTGATCCAACGACTTGGCGCCCCCAGCCGGCCCCCAGCACCCACCTGACCCGGTCCAGGCCGACCAGAAGAAGGCACCCCCCACCCAGCCAACGAGAAGACCGGTCTGACGGGCAGCAAACGTAGTTTCAGGCCGCGTTCTTGATCTTGGCGGTCAGGTCGGCCACCTGCTCGTAGAGGCGCCGGCTCTCCCCGATGCTCTTGCGGATCTTCCGGTCGGCATGCATGACGGTGGTGTGGTCGCGGTTGCCGAACTCGGCTCCGATGGCCGGCAGGGACAGGTCGGTCAGTTCGCGACACAGGTACATGGCGATCTGCCGGGCGTTCACCAGCGTCTTCGAGCGCGACGGGCCTTCCAGATCCTCAACGGAGATCCCGAAGTATGTGGCGGCCTGTGACTTGATCTGTTCGGCGGTGACATCGCGGGCCGACTCGTGCGGGATGAGGTCCTTCAGGACGATCTCGGCCAGGTCGGCACTGATCGGTGACGAGTTCAGGCTGGCGAATGCGGAGATGCGGATCAGCGCACCTTCCAGTTCGCGGATGTTGGACGTGATCTTGGATGCGATGAACTCCAGGACTTCATCGGAGATCTCGCGGCGCTCCTGCATGGTCTTCTTGCGCAGGATGGCGATGCGGGTCTCCAGGTCGGGAGGCTGGATGTCGGTGATCAGCCCCCATTCGAACCGTGAACGCATCCGGTCCTCGAAGTCCTGCAGCTGCTTCGGGGGAAGGTCCGAGGTGATCACGATCTGCTTGTTGGAGTTGTGCAGTGTGTTGAACGTGTGGAAGAACTCCTCCTGTGTCTGCACCTTGCCGGACAGGAACTGGATGTCGTCGACGAGCAGGACATCGACATCCCGGTAGCGGCGGTGCAGATCGACCCGGCCGTGGTCGCGGATCGAGTTGATGAAGTCGTTGGTGAACTCCTCGGAGCTCACGTAGTGGACCCGCGAGCCGGCGAACATGCGACGGGTGTGATGCCCGATGGCGTGCAGCAGGTGGGTCTTGCCCAGCCCGGAGTCCCCGTAGATGAACAGCGGGTTGTAGGCGCGCGCCGGTTGTTCGGCGACGGCCATGGCCGCCGCGTGTGCGAACCGGTTGCTGGGGCCGTACACGAAAGTGCTGAACGTGTATCGCGGGTTCAGTGGCGTCTCATCGGGACCGGCGGTGGTCGCGGCGGGTTCGGCTTCGGGCTCGGAGTACGTGGAGTCCGCCAGGTCGTCGGCCAGGTCCTCGGAGATCTTGGGGGCGCGGGAGTGGTCGACCAGGACCTCGATGGTCACGTTGTACCCCAACTGGTCGGCCAGCGCCTGTTGTACGTGCGGACGCAGCTTGGTCTCGAGCATGTCCTTGGTGAACTCGTTGCCGGTGACCAGAACGAGCGACTCGGCGGTCAGCGCGACCGGTTCGGTGAGGTCGACCCAGGCCCGCTGGGTGTCCGGCACGCTCTGCTTGGCCCTGCTCCACAGCTCACGCAGGTCGATCAAGACGTCCAAGTTGTGCCCCCTTGGCTCGCGGCGGACATAGTTCTCCACATGTGGATAACCGATGTGGAAAGCTTCGGCGGGAATGCGCTGCGGGGAAGTTGCAGCGTTGGACCCAATGCGCTGACGCTATTCGCATCGGCATCCCCTGACAACCGATTGTGCACAACTCAGTCGAACGACTTAGACCAGGGTCGGCGTGTCGCGGGATGCTCAGGGGGTGTGGCGGTGTATGGGACAGTGCGACTTCCAGACGCCGTGGTGCGTGCCGTATGCTGGCAGGGCTGGCCCTTGTCGTGAACCGGCGTCGTCGACGGCGGTTGTCGTCAGGGGCCAATTCCACGCACGCAGCGCTATGGCCTTGGAAGGACTGTTCACATGAAGCGCACCTACCAGCCGAACAATCGGCGCCGTCACAAGAAGCATGGCTTCCGCCTGCGCATGCGTACCCGTGCCGGCCGGTCCATCCTGTCGTCCCGCCGCAGCAAGGGCCGTGCCCGCCTGACGGTCTGACCTTGCTCCCCCGCGACCACCGGCTGCACCCTCGGTCCCGGGTGCGCACGACGCAACGCCGGGGCCGCCGTGTGCGGTCCGGTGCGGTGGTCGTGCACTACCTGGCGGATTCGGCTACTCCGCAAGCAGCGGTGGTAGCCGGCCGTGCGGTCGGTCCGGCGGTGAACAGGCATCGGCGGCAGCGACAGGTGCGTCATGCGCTGGCGGCGGCCTGGGCGGACCTGCCCGGCGGGTCGTACGTGGTGAGGATTCTGCCCGGCGCCCAGGACTATTCGCAGTTGGAGCGCGATCTGCGGGCGGCGGTGTCCCGACTGTGAACATCCTGCGCACGGTGCTGCGCCTTCCGGCCCTCGCGGCAATCGGGCTGATACGCCTATATCAGAAATTGATTTCACCTATGACACCGGCGAGCTGCAAGTTCCACCCCACCTGCTCCGCCTACGCGGTGCAGAGTCTGCAGACCCACGGGTTGCTGAAGGGGTCGGCGCTGACTGTGGCACGCTTGGGTCGATGCCACCCCTGGCAGCTGGGCGGCATCAATCCACCGCCACCCGCGGGGAAGTGGCGATCCGAAGTTGATCTTGACGGAAACCCCAGGGGGGTATCATGTTCATCATAACGTGGCTCGAGACGGCCGTCTCGTGGATCCTCGTTGCGTTCCACAGTCTGCTCTCCCCCATCTTCGGGGCGGCCAGTGGTGCCACCTGGGGTCTGTCCATCGTCGGCCTGGTCATCGTCATCCGGACCTTGCTGATCCCGCTGTTCGTCAAGCAGATCAAGGCGCAGCGGAACATGCAGATCCTGCAGCCGAAGATGAAGGAGATCCAGGAGAAGTACGCCGGCGACCGCAACCGGCAGTCCGAGGAGATGATGAAGCTGTACCGGGAAACCGGTACGAACCCGCTGTCATCCTGTCTGCCCATCCTGGTCCAGGCCCCGATCTTCTTCGCCCTGTTCCGGGTGCTGCAGGGTATGGCCCAGAACAAGGCCGTGGGCGCCCTCACGCCGGAGTTGGTCGAGCAGGGCCGGGAGGCGACGATCTTCGGCGTGCCGATCTACGGCACCTTCATGAACGCCGATGAGACGCCCAACCCGACCGCGACCCGGGTCGTCACCCTGATCCTGATCATCCTGATGTCGGCGACCACGTTCATCACTCAGCGCCAGCTGATCATCAAGAACACCGCCTCGGACAACCCGATCGTGCGCCAGCAGAAACTGCTGCTCTACATCTTCCCGGTGATGTTCGCCATCGGTGGCATCAACTTCCCCTTGGGCGTGCTGATCTACTGGCTCACCACCAACCTGTGGTCGATGGGACAGCAGTTCTGGGTGATCCACAACAACCCCCAACCGGGGACGCCGGCGCATGACGCGAAATTGAAGCGGGATGCAGCCAAGGCCGACCGCAAGAGTGGGACGGTGACCGCGACTGGTGCGGTCATTCCGGAGGTGGTCGAACCCCCGAAACCCACCCGGGAGCAGCCCAAGAGGCAGTCTCGCAAGCAACGACGGGGCAAGTAGGTTTCACGTGAAACGGAGTCGGACATGACACAGAACCCATTGGAGGCGGAGGGGGACATCGCCGCCGACTATCTCGAAGGACTCCTGGACATCATCGACGTGGATGGTGACCTGGAGATGGATGTGGAGAACGACCGCGCCATGGTGGCAATAGTGGGTACTGGCCTCGATGAACTCGTCGGTGAGGACGGGGAGGTCCTCGAGGCCCTACAGGAACTGGCGCGACTGGCGGTGATGCGTGAGACCGGGCACCGGTCGCGGATGATGCTGGACGTCGGGGGATTCCGGGCTGCGATCCGAAGGCGACTGACGGAACAGGGGGAACGGGCGGTTGCGGAGGTTCGGGCCACCGGCGAACCCGTGTCGCTGTCACCGATGACTCCCTTCGAGCGCAAGGTCGTACACGATGCGGTGGCTGCCGCCGGACTGGTCAGCGAGTCCAGTGGCGAGGAACCGAACCGGTACGTGGTGGTCCTGCCGGCGTAGTTTCACGTGGAACAACTGCGTGCGTTCCAGCACCTGCTCGCCACCGACGGTGTGACCTGGGGGCTGATCGGGCCGGCTGAGGTGGATCGCTTGTGGCCACGGCACATCGACAACTGTCTGGCCGTCACGGAGGATAGGGAATGCCTGCCGCCGAGCGCGACGGTCATCGATGTGGGCTCCGGAGCGGGGCTGCCCGGACTGGTCTGGGCCATCGCCCGGCCGGATCTGGCCGTTACCCTGCTCGAACCACTGGCCCGTCGGGTGCGATTCCTGGAGAAGGCCGTGACGGAACTCGAACTGAACAATGTGACAGTGTGCCGGGTGCGGGCGCAAGAGTACCGGGGGACAGCGGCGAGGGTGACGGCCCGGGCCGTGGCCCGGACCAGCGCCCTGCTCGGCTGGCTGGAGCCGTTGGTCGCACCGGCCGGACGGATGCTGCTAATGAAGGGACAGCAAGCCCAGGCGGAGATCGATGAGGCGCGCCCCTGGCTGCGCCAGCACGGTTGGCGGGCGCAGCTCAATGAGGTGGGGGATCCGCCGCGCACGCGCGTCGTTGTCGTGGAACGCGCGATGGAGGGGTGACGATGGAAGAACGATCCGGGCTGGGATGGCCCCAGCAACCGGAGGACGAGCAGCCCGCGACCGGGCTGGGATGGCCCTCGAACGAGGAGGATGAATGATCGTCACCGTAGCCAACCAGAAGGGTGGCGTCGGGAAGACCACGACCGTGGTCAACCTGGCCGCGGCGCTGGGTGGGCTGGGACGCAGTGTGCTGGTGGTGGATCTCGATCCCCAGGGGAATGCGACAACGGGGCTGGGGGTGTCCAGCCGCTCTGACAACCCCGGCGTCTACGACGTCCTCATCGAGGATGTGCCAGTGTCCGACACAGTTGTGCCGGTCCCGGAGAACCCTGCCGTGAAGTTGGTTCCCGCGAGCCTGGATCTCGCGGGGGCGGAGATCGAACTGGTCTCGATGGTGGCGCGTGAGTACCGGCTGCGCAAGGCCCTGTCCGCCTATCTCGAGGATCATCCGACGGACATCGTGCTGATCGACTGCCCGCCCAGCTTGGGACTGCTGACCCTGAACGCGTTGGTCGCAGGGGAGGAACTGCTGATTCCCATCCAGTGTGAGTACTACGCCCTCGAGGGACTCGGGCAGCTCATCCGGACGGTGGAGATGGTGCGCGAACACCTCAACCCAAAACTACGCATTTCGTCCATTCTACTCACTATGACCGATAGTCGGACGCGACTGTCCGAGCAAGTGGCGGATGAGGTGCGTGCCTTCTTCGGTGATCTGGTGCTCACAACGGCCATCCCGCGGTCTGTGCGGCTCTCGGAGGCACCCGGACACGGAAGGTCCGGGGTCGCGTACGACGAGCGCTCACGGGGCGCACAGGCCTACCGGCAGGCGGCCGAGGAGTATGTGGCCCGGACGATCGATCTCACCGACACTTCGGCCGCGCAGGTGCGGACGTGAGCCGGCGGGCGCTGGGCAAGGGGCTGGGCGCACTGATTCCCACCGGGGAGGTCGACCTGCGCGAGCCCGGCGCGGACCTGCGCCACGTGCCCGGGGTGAGCCTGGTGGACATCCCGGTGACTCAGATTCGGCCCAATCCGAGCCAGCCCCGGCAGAACTTCGACCCGGAGGCGCTGGCCGAACTGGTGCATTCCCTGCGGACGGTGGGGCTGCTGCAGCCGATCGTCGTCCGCCAGGCCGGGCCGGGCTACGAGATCATCGCCGGCGAGCGCCGCTGGCGGGCTGCGCAGGAGGCCGGCTGGGAGGCTATCCCCGCCCTGGTCCGGGACACCGCCGACGTCGACCTGCTGCGCGACGCCCTGCTCGAGAACCTCCACCGCGTACAGCTCAACCCACTGGAGGAGGCCGCCGCCTACCAGCAACTGTTGACCGACTTCGGCGTCACACAGGAGGTACTCGCCGATCGGCTCGGCCGGTCGCGCCCGCATCTGTCCAACACGCTGCGCCTGCTGCGTCTGCCACCGGCCGTCCAGCGCCGGGTGGCCGCGGGGGTCTTGAGCGCGGGGCACGCCAGGGCTCTGCTCGCGCTGGAGACCGAGGAGCAGATGGAACTGCTGGCCAATCGGATAGTGGCAGAGGGACTGTCGGTGCGGACCACTGAGGAACTGGTCGCGTCGGACGTTCCCGCCCCTCGTCGCCGGCGGCGGACCCGGGAGAAGTCCGAATTCGCACTGACCGTGCAGACGGCCCTGGCTGCGCGTTTCGACACCTCGGTGGACGTGCGGATGTCCGGGCGAAGGGGCCGGCTGGTCATCGACTTCGCCGACGCCGACGACCTCAACCGGATCCTCGGGTTGATGGGTCAGTGACGCGCGATCAGTGCCGCTGCCACCTTTCCGAGGGTGAATCCGGCTGCTGCCGCGGCTTGCGGGAACAGTGATGTCTCAGTCATGCCGGGGGCTACGTTGGCCTCCAGGAAGTGCACGCCTGCGTCATTGACGAAGAAGTCGATGCGCGACCAGTCCCGCAGCCCGAGCACCTGGTGGGCGAGGACCGCGGCCTCGGCGCAAGCGTCCGCCTGCTCGGCGGTGATCCGGGCGGGTACGAAGAACTCGGTCTGGCCGGCCGTGTACCGCGCGGCGTAGTCGTAGATCCCGGTGCGTGGCTGGATCTCCACCGCCGGCCAGGCTCGCGGTCCGTCCCCGAGGTCGACTACGGAGACCGCGAGTTCGGTGCCGCTGACGTACTCCTCCAGCATCGCCGAGTCCCCGTACGCGAAGG
>DAOMFH010000014.1:12345-18935 GCA_035429705.1 Actinomycetota bacterium | reverse complement strand
ACGTCGATCTGGCCGCACTCGCGGCCGGACGGGGTGTGTGACGACGGGGGTGCGTGACGACGGGTGTGTGACGACGGGCTGGAGCCGGTCCGTCGTGAGCCTGTGACTAGGGTCGATGTGACCGACCGCTGGAACCCGACCGGAGGCCACGACGCCATGAGCGACCTCATCGAATACCACCTGCAGGACGGCGTGGCCACGCTGACCCTCAACAACGGCAAGGTCAACGCGATCTCCCCGGGACTCATCACCGCTTTCCACGAGGCGCTGGACCGCGGTGAAACCGACCAGGCGGTGGTGATAGTCACCGGCCGTCCGGGGATCCTGTCCGGGGGCTATGACCTGAAAGTCATGACCTCCGGCCCGCAGAACGCCATAGAGCTGGTCACTGCCGGGTCGCAACTGTCGCGACGGCTGCTGGCGCATCCGTTCCCGGTGATCGTCGCGTGCCCGGGCCACGCGGTGGCGAAGGGCGCATTCCTGCTGCTGTCGGCTGACTACCGGGTCGGCGCCGAGGGTCCGTTCCGGATCGGGCTGAACGAGGTGCAGATCGGTATGACGATGCACCAGGCCGGCATCGAACTGGCCCGCGACCGGCTGCGCAAGTCCTACTTCAACCGCTCGGTGATCAATGCGGAGATGTTCGACCCGCAGGAGGCGCTGCAGGCCGGGTTCCTGGACGCCGTGGTCGCGCCCGAGGAGTTGTTGCCCGCCGCGAGGACGATGGCCGGACAGCTCAAAGGCCTGAACCTGGCCGCGCATGCGAAGACCAAATTGAAGGTGCGAGCCGCGTTCCTACAAGCCCTCGATGCGGCCATCGAAGTCGATCGGGACACGCCGTTGCAGTTGGGCTGAGCCGGCGTCAGGCTGTGTCGCTGTTGACCTCCTGCAGCACCACGACCGAGCGCTCCCGCACGGGCCACACGATCCCCGCCTCGATCGTGGCCGGTTCGCGGTCACCCGGCCACGTGGCCGTGTCGAAGACCAGTCGCCACCGGGTGTGCGCGGTCCGTCCGGGCACCAGGCACTGCGCCGAGAACTCGGATGCGTTGAAGAAGATGGCGAACGAGGAGTCCCGGATCGACTGGCCGAACCGGTCGCGTTCCTTGAGCGCCGACCCGTTGAGCACCACTGTCAGCGTCTGTGCGTAGCCGACCTGCCAGTCCCGGTCGGTCATCGGTTCGCCGCTGGGCTGCAGCCAGGAGATGTCGGGCACCTGGTCCCAGGACTCGATGCGCCGCCCCTCGAAGAAGCGCTGGCGGCGGAAGATCGGGTGGCTCTTGCGCAGGGCGATGAGCGTGCGGGTGAAGTCGAGCATCTCCTTGTCGATGTGGTCCCAGTCCATCCAGGCGATCGGGCTGTCCTGGCAGTAGGCGTTGTTGTTCCCGCCCTGGGTGCGGCCCACTTCGTCGCCGTGGGCGATCATCGGCACGCCCTGGCTGAGCAGCAGGGTGGCCATCATGTTGCGCTGCTGGCGTGCGCGCAGGCTCAACACTGCCGGATCATCGGTTGCGCCCTCGACCCCGCAGTTCCAGGAGCGGTTGTGCGACTCGCCGTCACGGTTGCCCTCCCCGTTGGCCTCGTTGTGCTTCTCGTTGTAGGAGACCAGGTCGCGCAGCGTGAACCCGTCGTGGGCCGTGACGAAGTTGATGGATGCGTGTGGGCTGCGGCCGTCGTCCAGGTAGAGGTCCGAGGAGCCGGTGAAACGGCTGGCGATCTCGGGCATCGTGGCGGGTTCGCCGCGCCAGTAGTCGCGCGCGGTGTCGCGATACTTGCCGTTCCACTCCGTCCACAGCGGGGGGAAGTTGCCGACCTGGTAGCCCCCTTCGCCGAGGTCCCAGGGCTCGGCGATCAGCTTCACCTGGGACACCACCGGATCCTGCTGGACCAGGTCGAAGAACGTCGACAGCCGGTCCACACTGCCGTACTCGCGGGCCAGGCTGGACGCCAGGTCGAACCGGAAGCCGTCCACGTGCATCTCCGTGACCCAGTACCGCAGCGAGTCCATGATCAACTGCAGCGCGTGGGGATCGCGCACATTGACGGAGTTGCCCGTCCCGGTCGTGTCGAAGTAGTGCCGGGGGTCGTCCTCGACGAGCCGGTAGTAGGTGGGGTTGGCGATGCCCCGGAAGGACAGGGTCGGGCCGCCCTCGCTGCCCTCCGCGGTGTGGTTGTAGACCACGTCCAGGATGACCTCGATGCCCGCCCGGTGCAGTTCGCGGACCATGCCCTTGAACTCATTGACCTGCTGGCCGTAGGTACCGGTCGCGCTGTACTCGTTGTGCGGGGCGAAGAAGCCGATGGTGTTGTAGCCCCAGTAGTTCCGGCGGCCCTGCTCGGTCAGGAACGCGTCCTGCACGAACTGGTGGATGGGCATCAACTCCACCGCAGTGACTCCGAGCCGCTGCAGGTAGTCGATCATCACCGGGTGCGCCAGGCCCGCGTAGGTGCCCCGCAGCATCGGGGGGATGTCCGGGTGCTGGATCGTCAACCCCTTGACGTGGGTCTCATAGATGATCGTCTCGTTGTAGGGCCGGGCCAGTCGCACATCACCGCCCCAGTCGAAGTACGGACTGGTGACCACCGACAGCATCGTGTGCCCGAGGCTGTCGGTGGTGTCCTGCACGTCGGGCTGGCCGAGGACGTGCCCGTAGACCGCTTGACTGTTGTCGGACATGCCGGTGACAGCCCTGGCGTACGGGTCGAGCAGGAGTTTGTGCGGGTTGTAGCGCAGTCCCCGGGCTGGATCCCAGGGGCCGTGCACGCGGAAGCCGTACAACTGTCCGGGGCCCACGGTCGGCAGGAACGCGTGCCAGACTCCCGCGGTCTTGTCCGTCAGATCCACGCGCTGCTCGGCGCCGGCCTCGTCGATCAGACACAACTGGACCCCGTCGGCCTGGTCGGCGAACAGCGCGAAGTTCGTGCCGTATCCGTTGAACGTGGCACCGTACGGATAGCCGCTGCCGGGCCAGACGAGGGGTTCGGTCAATGGGTTGCGGGAATCGCTGGATGCCACGCTGGCAGTCAAACACCGGGACGGTGCTGATGCCAAGTGAGCGCTGGGGACCGTGCGTGGGCCACCCCCGCTTGGTGGTTGGGCGCAGGAGTCCTGGGCATAGAACGAGGGTCACACCAGCGGGACGAAGAGGACCCCCAGCAGGTCGGTCACGCGTGGCGGGCCAGCGGTGGGTTCGACGAGGACCAGTCGCTGCGTCGGTCCACCCAGTGGCATGATCATCCGCCCGCCGGGATTGCGCAGTTGTGCGACCAGGGCGCCCGGAACCGCCGTCGCGGCCGCGGCGACCACGATGCCGTCGAACGGCGCGTATTCCGGTAGTCCCAGCCGGCCGTCGCCGGTGGTCACCGTCACGTCGTAGCCGAGTCGCTTCAACGTGGTGCTCGCCCGTCCTGCCAGATCCGGCCGGATCTCCACCCCGTGGACCCGGTAGCCGCATTCGGCCAGAACGGCCGCCTGGTACCCGCACCCGGTGCCCACATCCAGCACGCGACTGCCGGCCGGAAGTCCCAGAACCTGGGTGGTGTAGGCCACGATGAAAGGCTGCGAGATGGTCTGCCCGGAGCCGATCGGCAGCGGGCGGTTCTCCCAGGCGTGCCGTCTCAGGTCGGCCGGCACGAATTCGTCGCGGGGTACGCGAGCCATCGCCGCGAGCACCTGCTCGTCGCTGATGCCCTGGCCGCGCAGGATGCCCAGCAGATCCGCTGCCTTCACAAGTGCAGTGTCCCGCCGCCAGCGCGCCTCGCGCCAGACACCCGGACCAGTCATGTTCCGCACCGGACGTTGGCGAAGATTAGCTGGTCAGGTGCCGCGGAGTCTGTCCAAATCGTTACCTATTGTCTGAATACCGGAACGGTGGGGACAGTCCGTACCGATAAAAGGTCATTCGGAGACACGTGGGGAAGTCATCCGGCGAGAGTGACGCACTGGGGTACATTAGGTGAACGAAAGGTGAACAGAACCAGTTCTTGGTCAACCGAGGAAGGAGACGAGACTGTGAGGCGTATTCGTTCACTCGCTGCCACTCTACTGTTCCTGGACTGCACCCCCCGCGTGCTCTGGGCAGAGGTGATCACCGACCGCTGAGCCGACGCTCGGCGTAACACTTCCCGGACCGAGGCCGCCGCCCGCAGAGTATGCGTCGCGGCGGTTTCGTCCGTCCGGGGCCGGGGGAGGAGCCGGTGTCGTCGGCCCGGGACTCGCGGGGGAGAATGCCGGAATGAAGCACAGCGCACAAGCCCACACCGCCGCCGACGGGGCGGAGATCTTCCGGCAGCAGTGGCTGCCCGACGGCGACCTCCGCGCCGTCGTGTGTCTGGTTCACGGGCTCGGTGAACACGCGGGCCGCTACGAGCACTTGGCCCAGCGATTCACCGATCGGGGAATCGCGGTGTACGCGCTGGATCTGCGAGGACACGGCCGTTCAGCGGGCAACCGCGGGGACCTGCGGGTGCCGAAGGCCCTGGCCGACGTGGGCGAACTGCTCGAGCAGGCCCGTGCCGACCACCCCGGGGTTCCCCTCTTCCTCTACGGGCACAGCCTCGGCGGGCTGATCACCATGACCTACGTCGTGCAGGAACACCCCGACATCGTCGGGCTGATCGCGTCGGCGCCCGCGCTGGACACCGAGTTGCGCGAGCAGCGACTGAAGTTCACCATGGCGAACCTGCTCGGGGGCCTGCTACCGGGTCTGATCATCCCGACCGGCCTGGACCCGGAGGGGGTCAGCCGGGATCCCGAGGTGGTCGCCGCGTACAAGGCCGACCCACTGGTGCACGACAAGGGGTCCACAGGGCTGGCCAAGCAGACCTTCGCGGCCATGGACGACATGATGGCCCAGACGACCTTCCCGCTGCCCCTGCTGATCATCCACGGTACGGCTGACCGGCTGACCGTCCCGTCGGCGAGCAAGATTTTCGTGGATGGCATCGACGGCGACGTCACCCTCATCGAGTACGACGGCATGTACCACGAGCCGCACAACGAACCCGAACAGCAGCAGGTGTTCGACGACGTCCTCGCATGGATGGAGCAGTTGCTCAGCGGCTGATCACCTGCCCCGCTAGGGTCGGAAGCGGGAGCAGGGTATCTGAGCCCTGGCCGTTGCGGACTCGGAGGAGAGCATGAAGAGCGTTGAGGGCAAGGTCGTCCTGGTCACCGGTGGGGCGATGGGGCTGGGCAAACTCTTCGCCACCAAAGCCGTGGACGAGCACGCGGCCTGCGTCGTCCTGTGGG
The DNA here is from genome assembly GCA_035429705.1 of Actinomycetota bacterium. Classification (GTDB taxonomy): domain Bacteria; phylum Actinomycetota; class Actinomycetes; order S36-B12; family UBA10799; genus JADKAV01. Next base: position 13,684 of record DAOMFH010000014.1, on the reverse strand, counting down.
ACGTCAACGAGGCGGCGCTGGTCGAGACGGTCGGTGAACTGCAGGCCCGGGGCGGAAACATCGAGGCCTACGTGGTGGATGTCTCCTCGGCGGAGATGATCGCCGACGCCTGTGCCCGGGTGCTGGCGGAGGTGGGACCGGTCGAGGTGCTGTTCAACAACGCCGGGATCGTGCGTGGCAACTCCTATTTCTGGGAGACCGCGGATGCCGCCGAGATCGAACTGACAATGGCCGTGAACTCGATCGCACCCATGCTGATCACCCGTGAACTGTTGCCGGCGATGATCGCGACTGGTTCCGACTGCCGGATCGTCAACATCGCATCCTCGGCGGGATTGGTGTCCAACCCCCGGATGGCGGTGTACGCGGCCTCCAAGTGGGCGGCGATCGGGTGGTCGGACTCGGTGCGTCTTGAACTGGGCCAGGCCGGTCACGACCAGATCAAGGTGACGACGGTGTGCCCCACCTACATCAACACGGGCATGTTCGACGGCGCGAAGAAGATGCTGATGACCCCGATGCTCGAGCAGGAGGAAGTGGTCGACGCCACTTGGAAGGAGATGCTGCGCGGCGGTCCCTTCCTGCTGATCCCCTGGACGGCGCGGCTGAACAAGGCCCTCAGCGGACTGCTGCCGGTCGGCATCCGGGACTTCGTGCTGTCCAAGGCCGGGGTGTACAACTCGATGGAGGAGTTCACCGGACACGGTGACGACGATCTGAGGTGAGCCCCCTGCCCGTGCGACGATGCGGGCATGGGTGTGGAGATCGAGCGCAAGTTCCTGGTCGTGGACGACTCCTGGCGGGCCGGCGTGGTGGCCGCCCATCGGATAGTGCAGGGCTACCTGGCCGATGAGGGGGAACTCACGGTCCGGGTGCGGATCAAGGGCGACCACGGTTTCCTCACCCTGAAGGGCCGCACGCAGGGCATCTCCCGCAACGAGTACGAGTACGAGATTCCGGTGGCAGACGCCGAGGCGATGCTCGCCGACTTCGCCACGGGTCCGGTGGTGGAGAAGACCCGGCACCTCATCGACGTCGATGGGCACGTCTGGGAACTCGACGTGTTCGCCGGCGACAACGAGGGCCTGGTGATGGCCGAGATCGAACTGGCCAGCGCCGATGAGGTATTCACCCTCGCGTCCTGGGCCGGCGAGGAGGTCACCGACGACTCCCGCTACTACAACGTGAACCTGGCCAGGCATCCCTTCCGGCAGTGGGGACGGTCCTGATCGGCGCTCATGATGCCGGCCCACGCGCCCAGGTGTGCCCTTGGTTGACCCGCGTGCGGCGGGCGAAGATCAAAGCTTCACAGATCCAGCAGCTCCCGCAGGCGTCCTAC
>DAOMFH010000014.1:0-12245 GCA_035429705.1 Actinomycetota bacterium | reverse complement strand
GCGGCGGGCGAAGATCAAAGCTTCACAGATCCAGCAGCTCCCGCAGGCGTCCTACGGCCCGCTGTACTATCGCCAGACGTATGCCATCAGCGGCCGGGAGGACGGGACCCGCTTCGCAGGTGAGGTTCAGCAGGACTACTCGTTGGCGTCCGGCCCCACGTACTGCTTCGCCCGCAACGAGGCGCGCACCGCGCCGAGGAAGGCATACCGCACGTCCATCCGGCAGTTGCGTTCGGTGCAGGCGTCACTGGCCTACTTCGGTCCCGGTGTAGGTGGCGGGGTCACCGATCCGGCTGCCTGATCCGGCGGAGTCCTTCCTGGTGGTTGCTGCGGCCGGACATGACCAGGGGTACCGGCGCATCCTGGTACCAGGTGTACCGATCTCATCAGGATCGGGTGGCAGCGGCTGACCGTCGACGTACCTCCGGCATCGTCGGGAGCCGGGGCATCAACCGAGGCCGGTCAAAGCCATCCCGGCGGCCTGGACGGGATCACCGGTCACGAGAAGCAGGTAGGCCACCACGATGACCGAGACCAGGCTGACCACCACCAGGGGGATGCCGAACTTGACGAATGACCCCATGCGGTAGCGCCCGGGCTGCAGCACCATCAGGTTGGACTGGTGGCTGAACGGGTTGATGAACGTGAACGAGATGCAGGTCCCGATCAGGGCGAGCAGCACGACCGGGTCGATATTGAAACTGGCGGCCAGCGTGATCCCGATCGGGGTGAGGATCGAGGCGGCGGCAGCATTGGTCGTGATGTTCGTCAGGATCGCGGTCGAGACCGCCAAGGTGATGATCAGGGCGGTCAGGCTGCCCGCGGACATGGTGGTGATACCCGAGGAAATCCGCTCGGCGATGCCGCTCTCGACCACGATCGCCCCCAGCCCCACCGAGCCGGCCAGAATGAACAGGACGTTCCAGTCGAGGGCGCGGACCGCCGCTCGGGGTGTGAGTACGCCGGTCACCACCATGAGCAACGCACCGGTGAAGGCGATCACCTCGACCGCGAGCAGGCCGAACGACGCGGCTACGATCACCGCGACCAGGATGATCATCGCCCGCCAGGTCCGCCCGGGCTGGGGTGCCTTGCCGGTCGCGTCCTGCCACAGGCCGATGTCGGAATGCTCCTGCAATGCCTGCGGGCTCGTGCAGGTGAGGTAGATCGTGTCCCCGGCCTTCGCGTTGGTCTCACGCAGTTCCCCGCGGGTGCGGGCGGCGATGACGTCGACATCACCGTGGTCCTCCAGGTCCCCCAGGTCGCCGATCTCACCGGGAGCCACGGACGCGGCATACAGACGCTGCTCGGACAGGCCGAATCTCGGGCTCGCCCACAGTGCCGCGATGCCCTCCTCCGTGGCGCTGTACAGCAGGACGTCGCCGCCGGCCAGCGGAGTTGCCACCGGGACCTCCTCGCGCCCGCGGCGGATGGCCAACAGGGTGTACTGCTGAGTCTTCGCCACACCCAGTTCAGCGGCCTGCCGGCCCACACCGTTCGCGTTCGGGGCCACCTGGATCTCCACGCGCCACTCCTGGGTCAAGTCCACGGAGTCCTGGGCGGCGGTGAAAGCCCGTGGCGAGGCGATGAGCAACCACACCCACCCGGCCAGGCAGACCGGCAGTGCAACGGCTGCGAAGGAGAACATGCTCACTTCGACCCCCATACCCGCAGCGATCCCGGCGATCAACAGGTTCGAACTGGTTCCGATCAAGGTGATGGAACCGGCCAGCGTGGTGGCGTGGGCGATCGGCAGCAGCACCTGCCGCGCGGGGATACCTCGGGTCTGCTGGAGTTCCTTGACCGCGGGGATGAGCATGGCCACGATCGGCGTGGTGTTGATCAGGGCGCTCAAGACCCCGACGGGGACGATCAGTCTGCGCAGGGTCTGTCCGGCGCTGCGCACCGTCCGCAGCAGCCGCCAGGTGATCCGCGAAACCGCACCGGTATGGATGACGCCCTTGGCGATGACCAGCATCCCGGCAACGGTGATGACACCACCGTTGCTCAGCCCCGCGAACAGCGAGGACGGCGGAGCCACCCCGGTGACCGCCGCGGCGGCCAGGCCGCAACCCAGCGCGAGGACCGGGGGCATCTTGCCCGAGGCCATGCCGATCAGGGTAAGAACTACGATGGCGCCGGCCCAATAGATCATCGTGTAACTCCATCGTTGGTTTCGGGTGACGTTACCCAATGTGTGGGCCGGAGGGCGGGCTGTGGTGCCCCGAATCACCGCCCGTGTTCGCCTGCCTGGGTCAGCGCCGACAGCAGCCGGTCCACCGGCTGCGCCCCCGAAACCCCGAACGAGCCGTCGATCACGTAGAACGGGACCGCGGTGATCCCGTACGACTGTGCTTGCGCCATGTCGCGGGCCACGTCCTCGGCGAAACGATCGCTGTCCAGTACCGCCCGGACCTGATCATGATCCAGTCCGGAGCCCACACCGAGATCAACCAGGGAGTCCGTGTCGAACAGGGAGCGCCCTTCGGCGAAGTGCGCCACGAACAGCCGCCGGGCCAGATCCAGTTGTACACCCTGCGCGGCGGCCAGGTGCAGGAGACGGTGGGCGTCCAGCGTGCTCCCCACCCGCGATTTCTCCAACTGGCAGACCAGTCCCGCTCCGGCGGCCACCGAGGCCACCTGCTGCATCATCGCTAGGACCTGCGCACGGCTGCTGCCGTAGCGCTCGACGAGGTGATCCACACTGGGACGGGGGGTGAGCGGTGCAGCGGGGTCCAGTTGGAAGGACCGCACGACGACGGCAACATCCGCCGGGTACTCGGCAAGCGCCCGGTCCAGGTTCGCGAGGCCGATGTAGCACCAGGGGCACACGACGTCCGCCCAGTACTCCACCCTCACAGATGCATCAAACCACTCGCCGGTCGGCTGGTGAGTCTGTTCGTCAGGATCCGGCCCGGTTCCTTCAGGAGTAGCCTGCCCGGTATGAGTGACTACCAGGCCAAGAGCTTCTGGCTTGCGGCCGACCCGTACACGCCGGGCCCGGCCCTGCCCGGAGATCAGGACGTCGATGTCGCGATCGTGGGTGCGGGGTTCACCGGTCTGAGCGCGGCCTACCACCTGCATGAGGCGGACCCGAGCCTGCGGATCGCGGTTCTGGAATCCGAGGTGGTCGGTTACGGGGCCAGCGGGCGCAATGCCGGTTTCTCCATGACCAAGATCGGCATGATGCATTCCCTGACCGCGACCCGGTTCGGTAAGACGAAAGCCAAGCAGGCCCACCTGTACGCTGACCGGGCGGTGACCCTGCTGCAGGATCTGGTGGCCGCGCTGGACCTCGACTGTGACTACGAGCACACCGGGTTCCTGTGGGTCGCGACGTCGGAGAAGTACTCGAAGCGGCTGCTCAAGGAGATTGCGCTGGTGCATCGGCTGGGGATCAGCGGGATCAACCTGATCGATCACGGGGATCTCCTGGAGCGGGTGAACAGCCCGCTGTACCGGGGACCGGCCTGGTGGGAGGCCAACACCGGCATCCTGAACCCCGCGAAGCTCAGCCGGGCCTGGCGGCGGGTGCTCGATTCCGCCGGCGTGCCGGTCTACGAGCGGACGCCGGTGACCGCGGTGGTTCCCGCCGGAGGACGGACCCGGGTGCTCACACCGCATGGGACGGTGACCGCCGGCAAGGTGGTCCTGGCCACCAACGCGTGGTCGCACAGGTTCGAACCGTTGGCCCGAAAGCAGGTGCCGGTCTGGACCTACATCGTCCTGACCGACCCGCTGACCGACGCGCAGCTGGAGTCGATCGGATGGCGCGGCCGGGAGGGAATCGAGGATTTCCGGGACCTGGTTCACTACTACCGGCTGACAGCGGACAACCGACTGCTGATGGGTGGTCGTGACATCGGGCTCGGGGATGGTCGCGGAATGGGGTTCGACGACAGTCCGGCGACCTGGGAGAAGCTGCGCAACGATCTGCGTGCGACGTTCCCGGGGCTGCGCGACGTGCAGTTCTCCCATGCCTGGGGAGGTCCGGTCTCGGCCACCTTGGACATGTTCCCGGCCATCGGGTATGCCGGCAGTCGGGACGTCATCTACTCGGTGGGTTGCGTCGGGCACGGTGTGTCCACCACACACTTGAACGGGCAGACCATCCGCGATCTGGTGCTGGAACGCGACACGGACCTGACCGACGTCTTCTTCGTCAACCGCAAGGTGGTGCCGTTCCCGCCCGGAGGGCTCGGGCACAGTGTGGCGCAGCGGATTGCTGGGTTCATGCGCTGGGAGGATCGCCGCTTCGACGTCCTCAAGTAGGCAATGTCGTCCGGCGGACGACCTGCGGCCAGCGCGTGCCTCTGACCGGGCCGTGCGCCCACTACTGTGTGGCACGAGGGTCTGTGGCACGGAGGTCGCACACGTATGGGGTGGATGCGCTACGTCGCGGTGGGTGATTCCTTCACGGAGGGAATCGGGGACCCGCGGCCCGATGGCCGCGACCGGGGCTGGGCCGACCGGGTGGCGGAGAGTCTCGCCGGCGAGCAGCCTGGCTTCCGGTACGCCAATCTGGCGATCAGGGGCAGGAGGCTGGCGGACATCGTGGCCGAGCAGGTTCCGCGGGCCGTGGACCTGGGGCCCGATCTGGTCACACTCGCCGGTGGGGTCAATGACGCGTTGCGCCGTCACTGGGATGTGTCGCAGATGGCTTTGCAGCTCGAGTCGGGCGTTGCTCCGCTCAGGGCGACCGGCGCCGACGTGGTCATCGTCACCTATGGCCGCCCGGCCGGGAGGTCGTTCCTGATCGAGTCGGTCAGGCGGCGACTGGCCGAGTACCGGGAGGCGACCTACGACATCGCCGGACGCCACCAGTGCCGTGTCGTGGACTTCTGGGAGTACACGGTTTTCCAGGACTCCCGCTTCTGGTCGGGGGATCGGCTGCACCTCAACCCGGTAGGGCACCAGCGGGTGGCGATGGCGGTGCTGGCCGTCCTCGGCCGGCCGAGCAAGACCCCGTGGTGGACGCCTCTGCCCGAAGTCCGGCCGTTGCCGGCCACGGTCCGGGCGGGCCGGACCGTCACCTGGGCGGGCCGGTACCTCGCCCCCTGGCTGGGACGGGGGCTCACGGGCCGCAACTCCGGTGACGGGGTGACCGCGAAGCGCCCGCAGTTGCTGCCGGTCAGTAGTTGACCATGAAGAGCAGGGCGGCCGCGCATGCGCCGAGCAGTGGGCCCACGATGGGAACCCAGGCATAGCCCCAGTCGATTTTCTCCTTGCCGCGCAGGGGGAGCAGTGCGTAGGCGATGCGGGGTCCGAGATCGCGGGCGGGGTTGATCGCGTAGCCCGTGGACCCGCCCAGACCGGCCCCGATCGCGATCACGGCGAAGGCCACACCGGCGTAGCCGAGTCCGATGTTCCCGAGGTTGGGCGCCTGCCCTTCGATCGCCGGCTGCCACGGGGCCTGCTGAATCACCCAGTACACGAGCACGAAGGTGGCCACCGCCTCGCTGACCGTGTTCCAGCCCAGCGACCGGACGCCGGGTTTGGTGTAGAAGATGCCGCCGGTCGTATGTGGCGAGTCGTGGGCGTCGAACTGCTTCTTGTAGACGACGTAGACGAGCAGCCCGCCGGCGATCGCGCCGGTGAACTCACCGAGGAAGTAGTACGGGACCGTCGACCAGGCGACATTGCCGGTGATCGCCAGTGCCAGTGTGACCGCCGGGTTGAGATGGGCCCCGGACTCCCAGGCCACGCTCGCTCCCACGAAGACCGCCATACCCCAGCCGAATGCGGTCAGCGCCCAGCCCCCCGCCCCGAATCCGAGGCTCTTGGGAAGAGTGTTCAGCGCACCAATCCCGCACCCGAGCAGGACCAGGATGGCGGTGCCGATGAACTCGTTCACGGTGATGGTATGGAACGTCAGCAGTGTGGACACGACCGTTGTCTAGCAGCAGCGATCGGTCGGTGGCGCGCTCAGCGGGCGCTGATCTGCCCTCACCGACGGCACCTACAGGGATAGACTCGGCGGAGTGCTGGTCATGCAACCCCCGCCGCTGCCCTGCGAACTCCCGCTCGGTGTCTCCTACCAGGTGGACTCCGACAGGCACCGGCAGGTGGTCATCGCCCGGGGCAGGGGCAAACACTCGAGTTACGCCACCGTGTCGCGGTGGGAGTACCGGAACGGGTGCTGGACCCGCATCGACACGGTACCCGCCCGCAACGGTGCCCGTGGCTGGCATCACCGCCCCTGGGACTGGAGTTACCTCTCTCCGATCGGCACGTTCGGCCTGACCGATGCGGGCGGGCGCCTGCGCAAACCGGCGGGAACCACGCTTCCCTATCACCACAGCCGGTCCGGATTCCAGGGTCCGCCCGGCGGCGAGTGGGTCTTCGACTACGTGGTCGCCGTCAACTTCAACCGGTTCCCGGGACGATCGCCGCTGGACCTCGAACGCCCCGATCCGAAGATCAAGGACGGCGGAATCTGGTTGCACGTCTCCGGCCGGGGGGCCACGCGGGGATGTGTGTCGATCAGCCGGGCCAACATGCGCGCCGTGCTGCGCTGGCTTGACCCGCAGGCCCGACCGGTCATCGTCATGGGTCCGCGGGGGGTCCTGCGCGGTTGAGCGGGTCCTCCGGCAACGGTTGCCCGCCGGAGGCGCCGGATCCGGAATGCGTGGCCGTCGCCGCGCCGGCGGTTATCGCGGCGGCCAGGTAGACCACCGTGCACTCCAGGAAGAGCACCAGCAGCATCGCGATAGGTGCCGCCAAGGCGCCGAACTGGGGTTTGCTGATCGACCAGGCGATGATCACGCTGAGCAGGTACTTCAGGATCTCGATGGCCACTGCGCCGAAGGCCGTCCCGACGATCCGGGGGGCGTTGGCCGGCCGGATGCCTCCGAGGTGGCCGAGGATCAGCCAGATGACGATCGCGTTGAGCAGGAGGGCCACGGCAATGGTCAGGACGATCAGCGGTACCTCCCACCGCGTCCAGCCGGCTCCGATCGCGTTGATGACCGGCTTGGCGAAGTTCGTGACGAGCACGGACGGCACGAAGGACAGGGCAGCCAGCGGGGCAAGCAGCAGCAGCCAGGCCAGCAGTCGTGCCCGCGCGAGCACGAACGGGCGGGGATCCTTGGGCGCACCGTAGATGACGTGCACGGAACGGCTGAGCGCGACGATGGAGCCGCTGCCCGAATACAGCAGAACGAGCAGACCCACCAAGGATGTGGCCTGGCCGACCTCCTGCAGGGTCTCGGTGGACAGTCCCTGGTCGCCGACCAGTCCGGGGAAGGCGTTGGACACGCTCTCGGTCAGGGTCGCGGCGAACCTGTCGCCCCCGAACAGCGCGGCCAGCCCGAAGGCCACGACGAGCAGCGCGATGACCGCCAGGAACAGGTAGTACGTGGTGCCCGCGGCCAGCAGTGAGCCGTTGGCATGGGTGAAGCGCAGGAAGGCGCGGTAGCCGCTGCCGACGACCACACCCCGCGCATCGGCGTTGGCCACCGGCGCGACCAGGGACTTCGGTGCCGGGTCGACCCGCCTGCCCGGGATCGGCGGGGGCGAGGCGGTCATGACGACTCCCGACTCATTGGTGCTCGACATAGCGCCTCCGTGGTTGACGCATCGAGGCTAGCCCGGGAATCTGGCGCTGGTGGGGTGACACGGGGGACAGCTGGGGTCCACGGCGGAAGCCGGCCGGGTCGGGAACGGGACCGCGGCGGCCCATCAGGCGCATACGATCGACGCATGCGGATCAGTACGTTGCGGGACGACGCGCTCGGCGACATGGACGTGGTGGCGCTGCGGGAGGCCTTGACTGGAGGGCAGGTGGGTGCGCACGAGGTGCATGCCGCTGCGATGGCCAGGGCGCAGGAGGCGTCGGCCCTGAACGCGGTCGTCACCGCGGTCGAGAACCCGGCGGGGGGTGTGGGCGAATTCGCCGGGGTGCCCTCGGTGGTCAAGGACAACGAGGACCTGGCCGGGTACCCGACGTCCTACGGCTCGCGGGCCGTTCCGCGTCAACCGGCCCGCGATTCGTCCCGGTTCGTCTCGCAATGGCAGCGACTCGGATTCGAAACCCTCGGCAAGACCGCCCTGCCCGAGTTCGGGCTCACCGCGACCACGGAACCGCTGGCCCACGGGGCGACCCGGAACCCGTGGGACACCGGCCACAGCACCGGCGGGTCGTCCGGCGGGTCGGCCGCACTCGTGGCGGCGGGGGTGGTGCCCATCGCTCACGCCAATGACGGCGGTGGCTCCATCCGCATACCTGCCGCCTGCTGCGGACTGGTCGGCCTCAAACCGTCGCGGGGCCGGCTGGTCGGACCGGAGGCGATGGACCCCCTGCCGGTGAAGATCGTGACGCAGGGTGTGCTGACGAGGTCCGTGCGCGACACCGTGGCGTTCTACCAGGCCATGGGCCGGATCCGACCGGTACGTGAACTGCCGCCGATCGGTCCCAGCCGGGACCCGGGCCGGCTGCGGATCGCGCTGATGACCGAAGGTGTCGGCGGCCTTCGCGTCGATCCCGAGGTGACCCGGGCAGTGGAGGGTGCGGCCGCGCTGTGCGAGGAACTCGGTCACGTGGTCGAGCCCATCGACAACCCCTTCGGCGAGGGCATCGCGCGTGACTTCCTCAGGTACTGGGCGATGCTGGCCTTCTCGTTGCGCAGGCTGGGTCGCAGTGTGTTCGGCGACGCCTACGATCCGGGCCGGCTCGAGCCGTTCAGTATTCACCTGGCCGACTTCTTCATGGGGGTCTCGGCGCGGGTGCCCGGTTCGCTGTACCGCATGCGGCGCTTCCCGCATGTGTACGACCTGGCCCTCGGTAACCACGATGTGATCCTCAGTCCCGTCCTGGGCAGCCCGCCACCAGCGCTGGGCGTGCTCGGCCCGCAGGTGGCGCCCCAGGACCATCTGGTCCGGTTGCTCCGCTACGCGTCCTTCACCGCCCTGCAGAACATCTCCGGGGCGCCCGGGATCTCATTGCCGCTGGGCATGTCGGCCCGGGGTCTGCCGATCGGTGTGCACTTCGCGGCGCGGACCGGTCAGGAGCAGATGCTGCTCGACCTGGCCGCGGCCCTCGAGACCGCGCGCCCGTGGCCGCGGATAGGCGCCGGATCTGTGCTTGACCCTGCCTCGGATGCGGGACAGGCGTAGATTTCGGGGTAGGGACGAACTCAGGGAGTGGGCCATGGCAACAGCGTCGATGAGTGTTCAGGACGCCTTGTGGTTGACGATGGATCGGCCGAACAACCTCATGGTGGTGGACGGAGCGATGGTGCTGCGGGGCACTCCGACCATGGACGAGTTGCGGGCTGTGCTGGAGGACGCCGTCCAGCGGTTCCCGGTGCTGGGACGCAAAGCGGTCAAGGCCGGCCTGGGCTGGGCCTGGCAGGACGACCCGGACTTCGACATCGACCGGCACATCCACCGGGTGGAACTCGAACCGGGCCTGGGGGTCGACGAACTGCAGAGGTTCATGGCCGAGCAGCGCTCACAGCCGCTGCCCAAGGACCGGCCGCTGTGGGTGGCGTACCTGCTCACACCGATCACCCTGGCGGACGGGACGCAGGGCTCGGCGTGGATGAGTCGCTTCCACCATGCGATCGCCGACGGTGTGCGACTCACCCAGTTGATCCTGGGACTGTGCGAGGGCGACGAGAAGGCGGTCGCTGCGGTCGTCGCCCGGCAGGGCGTGGAGTCCGGGGAGGCGGTCAACCCCGTTGAAGAGGTCGGCCGGGTGGTCGTGAACGCGGCCGAGGAAGTCGCGCAGGCGGTCGAACACGGAGTGGGAGAGGTGGCCACGGAGGCCGCCCATGCCGCGCGCAACCCACTGTCCGCGCTGGCCGGTCTGCCGGGTCTGGCCCTTGACGTGGCCCGCGCCGGGGTGCACCAGGTCGAGGAGGGACTGTCCCTGATCAAGCACCCCGACAGGCTGCTGGACGCCCTCGAGGTGCTCGGCGTGGAACAACACCGCAGCCTCAACGACCTGTCATCGGTCACCAAGATCACATTGACCACCACCGAGGAGACGGTCTGGAGCGGCCAGCCGGGGGAGGAGAAGGCGGTCGCCTGGTCACCCCAGATCCCCTTGCGTGACATCAAGGTGCTCGGGACCGCGACCGGTACGACCCTCAACGACGTGCTGCTGGCGGCGATCGCCGGTGGCTTGCAGCGATTCCTGGCCGAGCACGGCGAGGAACTGCGGGAAGTGACCTGGATGGTGCCGGTCAACCTGAAGCCGTTCGAGGAGAACCTGCCGCCCGACCTGGGTAACTACTTCGCGCTGATCTTCCTGCCGATGCCGCTGGATGAGAGTGACATCCAGGAGCGCTTGGACGTCATCCACCAGCGGATGCAGCGGATCAAGAACAGCGACGAGGCCGTACTCACATTCGGCCTGCAGCGCATGGTGTCCATGTCTCCCAGCCAGATCGCGTTCTTCCTGACCAACTTCTTCGCGAACAAGGCGGTCGGGGTGCTGTCGAACGTCCCGGGGCCGACGGGCCTGCTGACTTTCGCCGGGGTCGAGGTCGACCAGGTGGTGGGCTTCGCACCGTGCTCCGGCGACCAGCCGATGACCGCCACCATCTTCAGCTACAACGGCGGCATCACGTTCGGCTTCGCCACAGACGCGTCGTTGCTGGCCGACCCGGACACCTTGGTCGACTACGTCATGGAAGAACTCGACCGGATGCGCGCGGAACTCACCTGAGGTCCGCTGCGGGGAGCGCGGTCAGTTCTCCGCCTCGGTCGGGCCCAGCGCATCGAGTTCCAGCATCCCCGTGTCGTCACCGCTCATCGGCAGCACCGTGGCCTCGTCCGGCTTGCTCCGCAGCACGTTGGCGACGTAGTCGGCCACCGCCTCGGACAGCCCCACGTCGTGCCCGGCCTGCTCCGACAGGTACCAGCGGTGTTCGAGCACCTCGTGGAACACCTGGGCGTCCGGCAGTTTCGAGTGCAGTTGTGGCGGGATCGCGCTGATGACCGGCTCGTACACCTCGGCCAGCCAGGCATGGGCGGCCAGGACATCCTCCCGGGGATTGGGCTGGGTCGCGCGCACCCGCCCCGGCGGCGACGTTGTGCCGGATCGCTGCGTGGCGGTGTACTGGTCCATGTCGTTGAGCAACCGCCGGGCCTGGTTCTCGCCGACATCCAGGCCGACCAGCCGAAGCAGCCGACGCGAGTGGTAGCCGGGGTCGACGACCTTGGGCTGGATCCGCACCACACCGTCGGCCCTCCGGCGCAGGTCCAGTTCGGCCACGTCGAACCCCAAGTTGTTCAGCCGTTCCACCCGCCGGGCGATCCGCCAGCGCTCGCCACCGGCGACGTGTTCCACCTCGGTCAGTTCAGCCCATAGCCGTTCGTACCGCCGCGGAATCTCGTCCGCGATGGCCACGGGGTCGAGGTCCCCGGCCAGGCGGCCACCTGCTTGGAGGTCCAGCAGTCCTCCGGCGATGTTCAGGTGTGCGATGTCGATGTCCGACTGTCGCTGCCCGGTGGACAGCCGCTCGTGCAGTTCGCCGGTTTCGGCGTCCACCAGATGGGCGGCGAAGGACTGCGCGTCACGGCGGAACAGCACGTTGGACAGTGAGCAGTCACCCCACATGAACCCCACCAGATGCAGACGGACCAGCAGGACCACCAGTGCGTCGAGCAGGCGATCCACCGTTTCGGCCCGCAAGCTGCGGGAGTAGACGGTGCGGTAGGGGATCGACCAGGTCAGATGCTCGGTGACCAGGACACCGGGTAGCGGTTCGCCCGTCGGATCCCGCCGGCCGGTCACCACCCCAACTCCGTGCACTGCCGGGACCTCCAGTTCCTCCAGTTCACGCAGGAGCCGGTACTCTCGCTGGGCGAATTCCGGCGTGATCTCTTTGAGCGCCATCACCGTGCCCTCGACGTCGACGAACCTCACGACGTGCCGCGAGATCCCGCGGGGCAGCGGGATCAGCAGTTCGCTCGGCCACTGCGCCAGAGGCGTCTCCCATGGGAAGTCCAGCATGTCCCCCGGTACGCCCGCCTCCAGGCGGATGGTCAACTCGTCGGTGGACATGGGGTCATTGTGGTGCGGTGGCGGCCCCGGTGCCGGGTGAAGGGGGGCAGGTGGTTCCGAGCTCCGGACTCGGCGGCCGCCGTCGGCTGGCAGCTGGCCCGAGGCCCTGTCGGTGAGAACACCACTGCGAGTGGTGCGTGGTTGTCGGTTGGTTCACGACTGCGGCGTTGAACGGTGCCGGCCCCCGAGTGTTGCGGTGTTGGGGGTTTTCCTTGATCAACTTCCCCAACCG
>DAOMFH010000013.1:0-20390 GCA_035429705.1 Actinomycetota bacterium | reverse complement strand
TGCTCGTGCTGGGGCCGGGCAGTTGGTTCACGTCCGTCCTGCCGCACCTGCTGGTCGCTCCGGTGCGGGAGGCGTTCACCCGCGCCGCCGCCACCAAGGTGTTGGTGGTCAATGTGAAGGCGCAGGTGGGTGAAACGACCGGCTTCACCCCGGAGCGGTACCTGCAGAACTTGGCGAGCACTTTCCCGGACGTGCGACTCGACGCGGTCATAGTGGATCCCAGTTCGGTGCACGACCACACGACCCTGCGGCAATCCTGCGCGGCGGTGGGGGCAGAGCCGGTCATCGAGGAAGTGCGGGCGGCGGGATCCGGCGACGTGCACGACACCCTGCTGCTGGCCTCGGTACTCCAGCGCCTGCTCGGGTGAACGCGGGGGGTGTGCGTTGTCTGGCCCCGTGAGGCGAGGGTGGGGACGCGGACAATGTGACGGCCCAGGGCCTTCTGCAGGCCACCACCCACCCCCCCCTCAGGCCGGGAGAACCCGATATCGCAAGGTTCCAGCCACCCGAACTCGCCGGGCGTGTTTGAATCGGCGCATGGCCATGACTGCAGCGGTGAAGGACGAGTTGAACCAGCTCGAGGTGACCAAGCCCTGTTGCCGCAAGGCCGAGACCTCGGCCATGCTCCGCTTCGGCGGGGCGTTGCACATCGTCAGCGGCAAGATCGTTGTGGAGGCCGAGTTCGACACGGGGGCCGCCGCCCGGCGGCTGCGCACCAATCTCACGGAGATCTTCGGCCAGCAGGCCGACTTCGCGGTGGTGCACAAGGGCGGCCTGCGCCGCGGGACCCGCTACATGGTCCGGGTGGTTTCCGGCGGGGAGCAACTGGCCCGGCAGGCCGGGATGGTTGATGCGTCAGGACGGCCCGTGCGGGGTCTGCCGCCGCATGTGGTCACAGCCGGCATCTGCGATGCGGAAGCCGCGTGGCGCGGCGCCTTCCTCGCCCACGGCTCGCTGACCGAACCCGGCCGTTCCGCAGCGCTGGAGATCACCTGCCCCGGCCCGGAGTCGGCCCTTGCCCTGGTGGGTGCGGCACGGCGCATGGGCATCCAGGCGAAGAGCCGCGAGGTCCGCGGCGTCGAGCGGGTGGTGATCCGGGACGGGGACGCCATCGCCCAGATGCTGGCGAGGATGGGATCACACGCCTCGGTGCTGGTCTGGGAGGAGCGGCGCACCCGCCGCGAGGTGCGCGCCACCGCGAACCGACTGGCCAACTTCGACGATGCGAACCTGCGCCGATCTGCCCGGGCGGCGGTGGCGGCCAGCGCCCGGGTGGAGCGGGCCCTTCAGATTCTGGGCGATGACGTCCCCGACCACCTCGCCGCGGCAGGGAAGCTCCGGATGGAACACCGGCAGTCGTCGCTGGAGGAACTGGGGGCCATGGCGGATCCGCCGATGACCAAGGACGCGATCGCCGGGCGCATCCGCAGACTGCTTGGACTGGCCGATCGCCGGGCCCGGGAACTGGGCATTCCGGACACTGAGGCCGGCCTCGCGGTGGACGACGAACTTGTCTGAGGTACCGATAGGATTGAGTCACTCGAGTTAAGGAGCAGTTCAGTGACAATTCGTGTCGGCATCAACGGATTCGGACGTATCGGCCGCAACTTCTATCGCGCGGTGGAGGCGCTCGGGGACACACAGACCGCCTTCGGCAACGAGCCGATCGAGATCGTTGCTGTCAACGACCTGACCGACATCGCCACTCTGGCGCACCTGCTGAAGTACGACAGCGTCCTGGGGCGTCTGCCCGGTGAGGTGACCGCGACCGACTCGGAGATCATCCACGACGGCAAGACGATCAAGGTGCTGGCGAACACGGACCCCGCCGCACTCGGCTGGGGGGACCTGGGCGTCGACTACGTCGTCGAGTCGACCGGTCGCTTCACCAAGGCCGAGGACGCCCGCAAGCACATCGCCGCCGGCGCGAAGAAGGTCATCATCTCCGCCCCGGCAAAGGGCGAGGATGCCACGTTCGTCATGGGCGTCAACCACAAGGACTACAACCCGGCGCAGCACAACGTGGTGTCGAACGCCTCCTGTACGACCAACTGCCTGGCCCCGATGGCCAAGGTGCTCGTGGACAACTTCGGCATCGAGAACGGCATGATGACCACGATCCACGCGTACACCAACGACCAGAACGTGCTGGACTTCCCGCACAAGGACCTGCGTCGGGCCCGGGCCGCCGCGATCAACATGATTCCCACCACGACCGGGGCCGCCCGCGCGATCGCGCTGGCCATCCCCGAGCTCAAGGGCAAACTGGACGGCTACGCCATGCGTGTGCCGACCCCGACCGGTTCGGCGACCGACCTGACCGTGAACCTGTCCAAGGCTGCGGCAGCCGACGAGATCAACGCCGCGATGCGGGCGGCGGCCGAGGGCGAACTCAAGGGCATCCTGCGCTACACCGAGGACCCGATCGTCTCCTCCGACATCGTCACCGACCCGGCATCGTGCATCTTCGACGCCTCCCTGACCAACTCGCTGGGCTCGCTGGTCAAGGTGCTGGGCTGGTACGACAACGAGTGGGGCTACTCGAACCGCCTGGTCGACCTGATCCGCTACATGGACTCCGTAGCCTGATGCACACACTCAGCGACCTGGATCTGCAGGACGCGTCGGTGCTGGTGCGCCTGGATCTGAACGTCCCGCTCGCCGACGGCGAGATCACCGACGACGGACGGATCCGGGCGGCCGTGCCCACCCTTCGCGAACTCCTGGACGCCGGCGCCAAACCCGTGGTGGTGGCCCACCTCGGACGGCCCAAGGGCGAGATCAAGCCGGAGTTGTCGCTGGCGCCGGTGGCCACGCGACTGGCGCAGTTGCTCGAGGTTCCCGTGCACCTGGCGCCGGCCGGCGGGTTCCTGCCCGGTCAGCCGGGTGACGTGGTGCTGCTGGAGAACATCCGCTTCGACCCGCGGGAGACGAGCAAGGATCCGGCCGAGCGGGCCAGCCTGGCCGCGGATCTCGCAGCGGGCATGGATGCGTACGTCAGCGACGGTTTCGGGGTGCTGCACCGCGAACAAGCCAGTGTGACCGACGTCGCGAAGCTGCTGCCCAACGCCGCTGGTCGCCTGGTGGAGAAGGAGATCCGCTCCTTCGCTGCCGTCCTGACCGATCCGGCCCGGCCCTACACCGTGGTGCTGGGTGGCTCCAAGGTCTCCGACAAACTCGCGGTGATCGACAACCTGCTGAAGTCGGTCGACCGGCTGATCATCGGTGGCGGGATGTGCTTCACCTTCCTGGCGGCCCAGGGCCATGCGATCGGGGACTCGCTGTTCGAGGCCGACTGGGTGGACGCCTGCCTGCAGATCCTCCGGGATGCCGAGGCGCGTGGGGTCACGGTGATGCTGCCGGCCGATGTGGTCATCGCGCAGGACATCGACGCGCAGGCGCAGACCCGGGTGGTCCGGGTCGCCGAGGGGATTCCCGACAGCTGGAAAGGGCTGGACATCGGCCCGGACACGGCCACCGCCTACGCGCAGGCCGTGCTGGACTCGGCCACCGTCGTGTGGAACGGGCCGATGGGGGTGTTCGAGGTCGCGCCGTTTGCGGCAGGCACGAAGGCCGTGGCCGAGGCACTGGCCTCGACGAACGGTTTCACCGTGGTCGGTGGCGGCGACTCCGCTGCGGCAGTACGCCTGCTCGGCATCGACGCCGGTGCCATCGACCACATCTCGACCGGCGGGGGAGCAAGTCTGGAACTGCTGGAGGGCAAGACCTTGCCCGGAATCGCCGTGTTGGAGGACTCATGAGCCGTAAACCGCTGATGGCGGGCAACTGGAAGATGCACCTGAACCACCTCGAGGCGATCGCCCTGGTGCAGAAGACGGCGTTCCTGCTCAAGGACGACGACTATGCAGCGGTGGACGTGGCAGTGCTGCCCCCGTTCACCGACATCCGCAGCGTGCAGACCCTGGTCGAGGGCGACAAGCTGAAGATCCAGTACGGGGCCCAGGACGTCTCCGCGCATGCGGCGGGGGCGTACACCGGCGAGGTGGCCGGGCACATGCTGTCCAAGCTGGGGTGCACCTACGTCACTGTGGGCCACAGCGAGCGGCGCACCTACCACGATGAGACCGACGAGGTCGTCAACGCCAAGGCGAAGGCTGCCCTGGACAACGGGCTGATCCCGATCGTGTGCGTGGGTGAGCACCTGGACGTGCGGCAGGCCGGGAACCACGTCGCGCACGTGTCCGCCCAGTTGGACGGCAGCCTGGCCGGGCTGTCCGAGGAGCAGATGCTCAACGTGGTGATCGCCTACGAGCCGGTGTGGGCCATCGGCACGGGCGAAGTCGCCTCTCCCGAGGACGCGCAGGAGGTCTGCCAGGTGATCCGCGAGTGGATCGGTGGGCACTTCAGCGCCGGGGTCGCCGAGCAGGTCCGGGTCCTCTACGGAGGTTCGGTCAAGTCGACGAACATCGCCGGGATCATGGCCAAGGCCGATGTGGACGGCGCGCTCATCGGCGGTGCCAGCCTCGACGCCGACGAATTCGCCACGATCGCCCGGTACCGCCTGCACCCAAAGGTGGACGCCTGAGGTTACTCTGGTGTCTGCCGCACTGGAGGGAAGGGAGTTCCGGTGGTTCTCGCACTCGAAATCGTCCTGCTGGTAACCAGCGTGCTCTTGATCGCCCTGGTGCTGCTGCACAAGGGCAAGGGAGGCGGACTGTCCGACCTGTTCGGTGGCGGCGTCAGCACGTCCCTGGGAGGCTCGAGCGTTGCCGAGCGCAACCTCGACCGGGTGACCGTCGGCGTCGGACTGATCTGGGCCGCGACGATCATCGCACTCGGCCTGATCACGAAGTCGTCCTGAGACAAAGGGGTAGCAGGTGGCCGGTGGCAGTGCGATCCGTGGTAGCCGGGTAGGGGCCGGTCCGATGGGGGAGGCGGAACGCGGCGACGCGGCGCCTCGCAAACAGGTCCCTTTCTACTGCTCCAACGGGCACGAGAGCCGGCCCAGTTTCGCGCAGGATGCGGCACCGCCCACCGAGTGGGACTGTCCGCGGTGCGGCCTGCCGGCGGGCCAGGACCCCGACAATCCACCCGCTCCGCCGCGGATCGAACCGTACAAGACGCACCTGGCGTACGTGAAGGAACGCCGGTCCGGTGGGGAGGCCGACGCCCTGCTCGACGAGGCGATGAAGAACCTTCCCGAGGTCTGAGCGGAGCTGGCGGCCGGCGTGAAGTTCGACAACGGCGACGTCGACCTGTCCAAGGTCACCGATGCCCGCGACGGTCGTGGTGCAGGTCGGGGACGAGGGCCGGGGCTGCCGCAGCTCAACATGGGTGGGGCCGCCCCCAAGACAGTGGGCGGGGCCCTGGTGATGCTGGTGGTGGCGGTGCTGATCGGCCTGCTCAGCCAGGGAGGCGAGGCGCCCACCGACTCCGCCTACGCCGCGCCGGACGGCGCCCAGGGGGTGGCTGGCTCGCTGGCGCAACGGTGTCCGGCAGACGCTGAGGATGGCGTGTTCGACGAGCCGGACTGCTTGCTGGTGAAGTCCTTCAATGAGGCCGGCGAGGTCTGGTCGGCCTACTACGCCGGATCCGGCCAGCAACTGCGCGAGCCCGGGCTGACCTTCTTCGACGGGTCGATCCGCACCGCCTGTGGAAGCGCGAACACCGATGTCGGGCCGTTCTACTGCCCGGGTGATGAGCGGATCTACTTCGACCTGGGGTTCAGCCGGCAACTGCAGCAGTTGGGTGTCCAGGGCCAGTACGCGATGGTCTACATCATGGCCCACGAGTACGGACACCATCTGCAGAACGTCACCGGGGTGGAGCGCAAGGTGCGCCGGGCCCAGCAGGCCGACCGCCGCCACGCCAACAACTACAGCGTGGCGATGGAGTTGCAGGCGGACTGCCTGGCCGGTGCCTGGGGCAGGATGGCCCACGACCAGGGCAACGTGGTGATCACGCCGGAGGAGTTCGCGCAGGCGAGCAATGCCGCGGGGGCGGTGGGTGACGACCGCATCATGGAAGGCGCCGGGATGAAGATCCAGCCCGAGCGGTTCACGCACGGTTCGGCCAAGCAGCGGCAGTACTGGTACCGCACGGGCTTCGAGTCCGGCTCGCCGCAGGCCTGCAACACCTTCGAACAGCTGGGCCTGCAGATCTGAGGTGCGCCTCAACTGCGCCGGGTCACGCCGGGGGGCAGATGCACTGCGGCACTTTCGTCCACCACCAGAACGGTGAGGCTGCGCCCGTGGACCCCGGCGGCCGGCAGGGCCGATGGCCCGGCGTCGTTGATCAGCAGTCCCACCGCGTCGGCCTTCGCCGCTCCGGCGGCGATCAGCACCACCTCGTCAGCGGCGTTGATCGTGTCGAAGGACATGGAGATGCGCACCGGCGGCGGCTTGGGGGAGTCGCGCACCGGGAACGCCGGCCGGGTCTCCTGCAGCCCCGGGTGCTCGGGGAACAGCGAGGCGACATGGCCGTCCTCGCCCATGCCCAGGATGCTGATGCAGAAGACGGGTCCCGGCTCGCCGAACGCGGCCAGTTCGTCCGCGTAAGCCTGTGCGGCGTCGGCCACCTGCTCGAACTGGTCACTGGCCGGCATGGCGTGCACGTTGGCGGCGGGCAAGCCGACCACGTCGAGCAGCACTGTGTGCGCCATCGTGTCGTTGCGCCGCTGGTCGCCGCGCGGCACGAACCGCTCGTCCGACCACCAGACGTGCACCCGGTCCCAGGCAATCCCGGTGTCGCGGGCGAGGCTGGCCAGGGCCCCCTGGCCGCCCCGGCCACCGGTCAGGCAGATGTGCGCCTCGGCGTGGGTGCTCAACCGGCGCAGGATGGCCCCGGCCATCCGATTGGCCACTGCCCGCGAGACACCGTCGGTGTCCGGATGGACCTCGATCTGCAGGGCGGTCACTGCTCCTGCCCAGTGGCCTCGCTGCCGGGGTCCGGGGCCGAAGCAGGCTCGGCCGTGGTCCTGCTGGTCCGGCGGCGCCGTGGGGCGGAGGTGTCCTGCTGGACCGCGGCCAGCGCCTCCGCGTAGGTGTCGTCCGGGTCCAGGCGCCGCAGTTCCTCGCCGATCAGATCCCGCAGATCGCGGCGGGGCAGCGGCACGTCGTGGGTCACGTTGCCGGGGCGGGACAGCCGTCCGGTGCGGCCGTCGGGACGGGACAGTTCGATGGGACCGCTCTTCGTATGGATGGTGACGCCGGTGATCCCCGGCCCGCGGCTGCGATGCAGCTCGACCGGCACCTGCAGGCAGTTGCGCAGCCAGGCCTGCAGGAGCAGCCCGGACGGGTTGGACCGCTCGCACGACAGGTCGACGCGAGTGATCGGATCGAATGGCTGGTCCAGTGCCGCGGCGAGCATGGAACGCCAGACGGTGGTCCTGGTCCAGGCCAGGTCGGTGTCCCCGGCGGCGTATCCGGCCTTGCGCTCCTGCAGCGCGTGCAGGGGCTGCCGGGCTGCCGCGGCGTCGGTGATGCGGCGCCTGCCCATGTTGCCGATCGGATCGGCGGAAGGTACGTCCGGACAGGTTGTGGGCCACCACACCACCACCGGGGTGTCCGGCAGGAGCAGGGGCAGGGCCACCGATGCGGCATGTTCGGCCAGCTCACCGCGCAGCCGCAGGCGCACGATCTCGCCTGGACCCATCGTGTCGGCCACATCGATGTTGGCGTCCAACTGGGCGTCGACCCGCCCGGGCCGGGGGATCATGGTGATGATCCGGCAGGGGTGCTCCATGGCGGAGAAGGATGCCGCCCGGGTGGCATCGGACTGGTTCTCCTCGTCGGTCACGATGATCAGCGTGAGCACCATGCCGGTGGCCGTGGCGCCGATGCGGTGGCGCTCCTCATTGATGGTCCGCACGATTTCGCCGACGGTCGTGCCCTCCAGCCTGGTGGTCATGGCCGCCGCCAGACCCGGCCGTCGCGGGCGAGCACCGCGTCGGCACTGGCCGGCCCCCAGGTGCCCGGGTCGTACGTGTCGGGCCGGCCGGACTCAGCCCAGTGCGCCAGGATCGGGTCGAGGATGCGCCAGGACATCTCCACCTCCTCGTGGCGGGGGAACAGCGGCGGGTCGCCGAGCAGGACGTCGAGGATCAGCCGCTCGTAGGCCTCCGGGCTCGACTCCGTGAACGAGTCGCCGTAGGCGAAGTCCATCGTCACGTCGCGAACCTCCATCTGCGTGCCGGGGACCTTGGACCCGAACTTCATCGTGATTCCCTCATCCGGCTGGACCCGGATCACCAGCGTGTTGGAGCCGAGCTCCTGCGTGTCCGTCGCGGCGAACGGCAGGTGCGGGGCGCGCTTGAACACCACGGCGATCTCCGAGACCCGTCGGCCCAGCCGCTTGCCCGTCCGCAGGTAGAAGGGCACCCCGGCCCAGCGCCTGGTGTCGACGTGCAAAGTGATCGCGGCATACGTCTCGGTCGTGGAGGTCTTGGGGATGTTGGCCTCCTGCATGTATCCGACCACCTGTCCGCCGCCCTGCCAGCCGGACCCGTACTGCCCCCGCGCGGTGTAGGCCGCAAGGTCGTCCGGGAGCACCACGGAAGCCAGCACCTTCTCCTTCTCGATGCGGACGTGCTCGGCGGAGAACGAGACCGGCTCCTCCATGGCGGTCAGGGCCATCAACTGCATCAGGTGGTTCTGAATCACGTCGCGGGCGGCTCCGATGCCGTCGTAGTACCCGGCCCGGCTGCCGATGCCGATGTCCTCGGCCATGGTGATCTGCACATGGTCGATGTAGTTGCTGTTCCAGATCGGCTCGTAGAGCGTGTTCGCGAAGCGCAGGGCCAGCAGGTTCTGCACGGTCTCCTTGCCCAGGTAGTGGTCGATGCGGAAGATCGAGCCGCTGGGGAACACCTCCCCGAGCACCTGATTGAGGTCTTGGGCGCTGGCCAGGTCGTGCCCGAACGGCTTCTCCACGACCACCCGGCGCCAGCCCTCGCGACCCTGGGTGGCCAGGCCGGAGCGTTTGAGCTGCTGCACGACCAGCGGGAACAGGCCAGGCGGGATGGACAGGTAGAAGGCCGTGTTGCCGCCGGTCCCGCGCTCGTTGGCCAGTCCGGTGACCGTGGCTGCCAGCGCATCGAACGCGGCATCATCGGTGAAGTCCCCGGCAACGAACCGGAAGCCCTGCGACAACTGCGCCCAGACGTCCTCACGGAACTCGGTGCGGGCGTGCTGACGGACCGAGTCGTGCACTTCCTGCGCGAAGTCCTCGTTGCTGTACTCGCGGCGGGCGAACCCCACGAGTGCGAAGGACGGCGGCAGCAGCCCGCGGTTGGCCAGGTCGTAGACCGCCGGCATGAGCTTCTTGCGCGACAGGTCCCCGGTGACCCCGAAGATCACCAGGGCGCAGGGTCCGGCGACCAGGGGCAGACGCCGGTCCGCGGGACTGCGCAGGGGGTTGCCGCCGTCCGGCGCCGACGGCTTCACCGCGGGCCTTCGCTTGCGGCCAGTGCCGCGCCCACGGTGGCCAGCAGTTCCTCCCAGGCCTGGGTGAACTTGGCCACGCCGTCCTCCTCGAGCCGGGTGAACACCACAGCCAGGTCGACTCCCAGAGCGGTGAGGTCGTCGAACACTTGCTGGCTGGCGGGCCCCTCGCCATCGAGCGTGTTGCCACGCAGGTGGCCGTGCTCGGCCACCGCCCGCAGGGTGGCCTCCGGCATCGTATTGACGCATCCGGGCCCGGCCAGGTCGACGACGTACATGTCGTCCGGGTACGCCGGGTCCTTCACTCCGGTCGATGCCCACAGGGGCCGCTGCGCCGCAGCGCCAGCGGCTTCCAGGGCCTGCCAGCGGGCGGTCTGCCGGAAGTCGCGGTACGCCTGCCAGGCCAGGCGCGCATTGGCGATGCCGGCCTTGCCGCGCAGATCTGCCGCAGTTTGACCGCCCGTCTGTTCGAGGGCGGCGTCCACAGCGGTATCGACCCGGCTGACGAAGAAGGACGCGACGGAGTGGATCCCCGTGACGGGGAGGTCCTGTGCGAGCCGCTGCTCGAGCCCCCGTGCCCAGGCATCGAGCACTTGGACGTAGCGCTCGACACTGAATATGAGGGTGACATTCACGCTGATGCCGGAGGCGATCGCCTCGGTGATCGCCGGCAGACCCTCGGCTGTCGCCGGGATCTTGATGAGTAGGTTGGGGCGGTCCACCGCGCTCCACAAGGCTCGCGCCTGCGCGATGGTCGCATCCGCGTCCCGGGCGAGGCGGGGGTCGACTTCGATGGACACCCGGCCGTCCCGGCCCGCGGTGCGTTCGGCCACGGCTGCCAGCACGTCACATGCATCGCGCACGTCCTGGGTGGTCATCGCATTGAGTGCCTGCTCGCTGTCGGCTCCACGGGCGGCCAGTTCGCTGACCTGTGCGGCGTAGGAATCGGCACCGGTGGAGATGGCCTTGCCGAAGATCGTGGGATTGGTCGTGACGCCGACGACATGATCGTCTTCGATCATGGTGGCGAGTCCTCCGGATGTGAGCCGACTGCGATCGAGGTCATCGAGCCAGATGGAGACACCCAGGTCGGACAGTTCCTGTAGGCGATCGTTCATGCTTCCTCCTCGGTGCAACGCTACCGACGAATGGGGTCCTTCGCCGATCTGCAGTGGGCGGGCCGGAACCCGTGTGGCTCGCCTCGGCCGAGTCTGGCACTGTCCGCCGTGCCCCAGGATCGGCCCGCTGCCGGCACCCGGCAGGTCATCTCAGCCCGGGTGCCAGCAGTCGTCGCTGCTCACCCGTCGGCCAGGCTCTCCCGAGCCGCCGCCACTACCGCATCGGCGGTGATGCCGAACTGCTCGTACAGCGTCTGGTAGGACGCGGACGCCCCGAAGTGCTCCAGGCTGATGCACCGGCCGTTCGACCCGACGTACTTGTACCAGGGCATCGCCCGGCCGGCCTCCACCGACACCCGGGCGGTGACGGCGCGGGGCAGGACCGACTCCCGGTACTCGGCGGGCTGCTCGTCGAACCACTCGGTGCACGGCATCGAGACCACCCGGGTGGGGATCCCGTCGGCTTGCAGGGTCGCACGGGCGGCCTGGGCGAGTTGCACCTCGGAGCCCGTGGCGATCAGGATCACCTGGCAGTCGCCACCCTCCGCCTCTGCCAGGACATACCCGCCACGCCCCACATCGCTGATCTGCGACGGGTCGAGGGTGGGTACGTTCTGACGAGTCAGGGCCAGGGCCGCCGGACGACGGTTGCGCAGAACCTGCAGCCAGCAAGCAGCCGTCTCGTTGGCGTCGGCCGGACGCACGACGTCCAGGCCGGGCATAGCGCGCAGAGCGGCCAGGTGCTCCACCGGCTGGTGCGTCGGTCCGTCCTCACCGAGCCCGATCGAATCATGGGTCCAGACGTAGGTGACCGGTGCCTGCATGAGGGCGGCCAGCCGCACGGCCCCGCGCATGTAGTCGGAGAAGACCAGGAATGTCCCGCCGAAGGGGCGGGTCAGTCCGCCGAGCGCGATGCCGTTGAGCACCGCTCCCATGGCGTGCTCCCGGATCCCGAAGTGCAGGATCCGGCCGTACGGGCTGGCGCCCGGCGCCTGTGAGCCGGCCGGAAGGAACGAACCGCCACCCTCGATGGTGGTGAGGTTGCTCTCCGCGAGGTCGGCCGAACCACCCCACAGTTCCGGCATGACCGCCGCCAAGGCGTTGATGACCTTGCCGGAGGCGGTACGGGTGGCCACGGGCTTGGCCGGGTCGAAGACAGGCACCGCCTCGTCCAGTCCGTCGGGCAGTTGCTGGGCCACCAGGCGGTCGAGCAGTGGCACGCGGTCCGGGTGGGCCGCCTTCCACTGTTCGAACGACTCATCCCACTGGCTGTGAGCGTGTGCTCCACGGGTCACGACCTGCCGGGCGTGGTCGAGCACATCGGGGTCGACGAAGAAGTCCTGCGCCGGATCCATGCCCATCGCGGACTTGGTGCTGGCGACCTCCTCGGCGCCCAGCGCGGAACCGTGGGACTTGCCGGTGTTCTGCAGCGTCGGCGCCGGCCACGCGATGATGGTGCGCAGCGAGATGATCGACGGCCGGCCCGTCTCGGCCATCGCATTCTCCATCGCAGCGGCCAGACCGGGGATGTCCACATCGCCGTCGGCGCCGAGCTCGACCGTCTGGGTGTGCCAGCCGTAGGCCGCGTGCCGGGCCAGCACGTCCTCGCTGAACGAGACCTCGGTGTTCCCCTCGATGGAGATGTGATTGTCGTCGTAGATCACGATCAGGTTGCCCAGTTTCTGGTGCCCGGCCAGGCTGGCGGCCTCCGCGGTGATCCCCTCCTGGACGCAGCCGTCCCCGGCGAACACCCAGACCCGATGGTCGAACGGGCTGCGGCCGGGCTCGGCCACCGGGTCGAACAGGCCCCGCACGTAGCGGGCGTCCATGGCCATGCCCACAGCCGTCGCGTACCCCTGACCGAGGGGCCCGGTGGTCGTCTCGATCCCCACGGTGTGCCCGTACTCCGGGTGGCCGGGGGTCTTGCTGCCCCAGGTGCGGAAGGCCTGCAAGTCGGCCAGTTCCAGGCCGTAGCCGCTGAGGTAGAGCTGGATGTACTGAGTCAGAGAACTGTGCCCGTTGGACAGCACGAAGCGGTCGCGGCCGAGCCAGGCGGGGTCGGCCGGGTCGTGGCGCAGGAACCGCTGGAACAGCAAGTACGCCGCCGGCGCCAGGCTCATGGCCGTGCCGGGATGGCCGTTACCCACCTTCTGCACCGCGTCCATCGCGAGTGCGCGCGCGGTATCAACCGCCTTGCGATCCAGTTCGGTCCATTCGACAGTCACTGCGTCATCCCTTCTGTCCGCCCCCCGCGAGCGTATCTGCTCCGAGCCGCTCACGGCATCCCGCGGACCGCGGCGTGCACGAGTTGCCCGGTTTCGCGGCAGATGCTGGCGATGTTGGCCAGCCCGCCCGGCAGCAAGCCCATTCCGAAGAACCCATGGATCTGGTCGTCGAAGCACCGATCGCGGGTGTCCACACCGGCTTCCCGCAGGCGGTCGGCGAAGGCCATCCCCTCGTCGCGCAGCGGATCGAACCCGGCGGTCCAGATCCGGGTCGGTGGCAGGCCGGAGAGGTCCTCGGCGAGCAGCGGCGAGACCCTCGGATCCTCGACGAGGACCAGGGCGGGCAGATACTGGCGGCGGTACCAGAGGATGTCCGGTTTGGTGAGCAAGAAGCCGGTGCCCAAAGTGTCCACCGAACGGTGGCCGAGGCGCAGGTCGGTGGCCGGGTACACCAGGGACTGCGCGACCGGCCGGCCACGCCCTTCGCGCGCGGCCAGGCACACACCGGCGGCGAGGTTCGCACCGGCGCTGTCACCCATGACGGCGACGGCTCCCGGGATGCCGGAGAAGTCCGCTGGGTGGCCGAACACGTACTCGAAGGCGGCGGTCGCATCCACCAGTGGTCCCGGGAAGGGGTTCTCCGGCGCGCGCCGGTAGTCGACCGAGACCACCGAACAACCGGAATGCAGGGCCAGCATCCGGCAGGCCCCGTCGTGGCTGTCGAGGTCCCCTACCACCCATCCACCGCCGTGGTAGTAGACGATGACCGGGGCCGGTCCGGCGGCGTGACTGCTGCGGTAGAACCGGATCGGGATGCTCCCGGCCGGCCCGGGAATCCTGCGCTCCACTGCGGTGACCCCCGGGATCGGGGGCATCATGAGTTGTGCCGACCTGCGCAGATCTGCTCGGCGCTGGGCCACGTCCTCACCGCGACCGGTGGTGGCCGCGCCCCGGCGCTCGAGACCGAGGATCAGGTTGACCGGCGCGGCAAGCGTGCGGCCGTCGATCTGCGGGGGTGGCCCCACGAGCCGGCTGATCATGGCCGGCGGCATCGACAGGGTGCGCCGTACGCCGCGCTGGGCCAGGGTCAGTCGCCCTCGGTCGGACACACCTCCACTGTGCCGGATTCGGCGGTCAGGCTCAGGTGATTCCGGTGCCTTCACCTGTTTCGCGCCCGCAGATCCCCGGTGCGCGGTCCGGCGAGGCGTGATCAACTCGCCCGGCAACCCGGCGGTGCGGTCGCCCTTGGCTGACCGCGCCCCGCGCGCGGTAGGCTGCATGGGTGAAGAGCACGCATGTGGATGCCCCGGCGCGGGCAACCGGAAGCACGTGGCGTGCCTATGTTGCGTTGACCAAGCCGCGGATCATCGAGTTGCTGCTGGTCACCACCGTGCCCGCGATGGTGCTGGCCGCCCGTGGACTTCCGCCGCTGTCGACCCTGCTGGCCACCCTGATCGGCGGATGGCTGGCCGCGGCCGGCGCGAACACCATGAACAGCGTGTACGACCGGGACATCGACGCGATCATGAAGCGCACGAGCACCCGTCCGATGGCCACCGGGCGGATCAGTCCGACGGCGGGCTGGGTCTTCGGGACCATCCTCAGCGCGGTCTCGGTGATCTGGCTGTGGATCACCACGAATGCGCTGGCGGCGGGACTGACCGGGGTGGCGATCCTGCTCTACGCCGTGGGCTACACGATGATCCTGAAGCGCCGCACATCGCAGAACATCGTCTGGGGTGGCGCGGCCGGTTGCTTCCCGGTCCTGATCGGGTGGGTGGCTGTGACCGGTCATCTCGCCTGGACCCCGTGGGTACTGTTCCTGGTGGTGTTCCTGTGGACCCCACCGCACTACTGGCCCCTGTCACTGCGGTTCCGGGAGGACTACGGGTCCGCCGGAGTGCCGATGCTGCCGGTGGTCGCCAACGCCCGTCACGTCGCGGACCAGATCCTCTGGTACACCATCGCGACGGTGGTCGCCAGCCTCGCGCTGGTTCCCATCGCCCCCATGGGGTGGATCTACAGCATCGGAGCGTTGCTCCTGGGGCTGATCTTCACGTGGGAGGCCTGGATGCTGCGCAGGCGCACCCGCTCGGGTGAGGATCCCCGGGCAATGCGGCTGTTCCACTGGTCCATCACCTATCTGGCCCTGCTGTTCCTGCTCGTCGCCCTCGACCCCCTGCTGCTGGGCTGATGCTGCCACGGATCGCCTGTGTGACCCACCGGGGTTCCGCGGATTCCGATCCGGACCTCCCGCTGGCGGTGGCTGCACTACGTGAGGCGCGGTTGGCGGCCGAGGCGATCGCCTGGGACGCCGAGGTCGATTGGGCGGAGTTCGATCTGGTGCTCGTCCGATCCCCCTGGGACTACCCCGGGCGACGGGCGGAGTTCCTGCGCTGGGCCCGGGACGTGGAGGCCCGCACCGCACTGGCCAACCCAGCGCTGACCCTGGCCCGCAACACGGACCTGACCTACTTGCGGGACCTCGCCCGGCAGGGGATCCCCACGATCGACAGCATCTGGCTCGAGCCGGGCGACTCACCGGCCCAGTGCGAGCAGGAGATCCGCCGACGTGGTTGGGCGCAGTGCCTGGTCCGGCCGAACATCGGTGATGAGGACACCGTCGCCGGCATTGTGGCCGATGCTGACGAGGCGGTGCGGGTGGCGGCCGGACTCATTGCTGGCGGTTCCTTGGCGGTCGTCGAGGAGGCGGTCGAAGGCGACGGAGAGGTCTGTGTCGTGGTGATCGACGGCAGGTTGTCCCACGCGGTGCGGGGGCCGCGGCCGAGGGCCGGCCGACCCGGATCGCCGGCGGAGGCTGTGGCCATCGGCGCTGACCTGGCCGATGCGGTGGGGGAGATTCTGCCGGTTGCGGCAGGGGAGGACGAACTGCTCTATGCGCGGGTCGACCTCGTTCCGGGGCCGCAGGGGTGGCTGCTGCGGGCATTCGAGGCCACAGCCCCGCGGTTGTTCCTCGACAGTGCCGCGGGCGCCGCGGACGACCTGGCCTGGGCCGTGCGTCAGCGGGTCATCCCTGATGCCCGGGAGTCGGATTTCCTCGCTGGGTCAGGCTGAGCCGCAGGAACCACACTCCTGCCCACACCAGGCAGGCGCCCAGCAGGTGCAGGGTCACGACGACCCAGGGCAGGCCGGTGAAGTACTGCACGTAGCCCACGCTCGCCTGCAGTGTCGCGAAAGCCACGACCCACCAGGCCCGGCGGCGCGCCGCAGGGGAGGCGTGGTCGACGTGCAGCAGGGCGAGCATGCCGATCAGCAGCCCGATGAACAGCAGCACGACGTCGGCGTGCAGCCAGCTGATCAGCCGCGGGTCCAGGTTCAGCCGAACCGTTGCGGCATCGCCGGCGTGGGGGCCCGAGCCCGTGACGACCGTGCCCATGACGAGGATTACGGCGGTGACCCCGATCAGGGCGTTGCCCAGAATCCGGGTGGCCGGCCTGGTCAGCGCGGTTCCGGGCGGATCCGTGGTCTCGGCGGAGAACTGCACGAGTGCGACACAACCGGCGATCACCGCCATCGAGAGCAGCAGGTGGCCGGCCACGGACATGGGATGCAGATCCACGAGGACCGTGATTCCGCCCAGGACCGCCTGGGCGATCGTGCCCAGCAGGGGGACGGCCGCGAGCGCGAACACCCAGGTCCGGTGAACCGTTGTGCGCCGGCGCCACACGATGACGCCGACCAGCGCCGCCACCGCCAGAACCATGAGTACACCCGTGAGGGTGCGGTTGCCGAACTCCACGAACCTGTGCCAGGTCTCGGTCTGCTCGGAAGTCGGAGTGATCGAACCCTCCACGCACTCCGGCCAGGTCGGGCACCCGAGGCCGGATCCGGTGACCCGCACGATCCCGCCGGTGATGACGATGCCGATCTGGGCTACCAGATTCGCCCAGAAGATGCGCCGCAACCACTGCGGGGCTGCCTCGGAACGGGGTACCTCTACCGGGTCTGGCGCGGTGTCCACTGCCACAGCCCCGAGCCTACGCCGGGTCAGGCCCGCGCAGGGTGGGGGGTTACGGCGACTCCGGGGCCCGAGGCTGGGTTCAGGAATCCCAGCGGAAGTAGCGCGTCGCCAGAAGCGAGCCGACCGCACCCCAGCCGATCAGAATCGCCAGTGGGAGCCACGCGATCGCCGGTCGGCTCATGGCCGCTACCAGTGCCCCCGTGGGCAGCCACTGGGCGAATCCGCTCCAGGGCAGCGAGTCGGCGGGTACTGCCAGGCCGCCGGCGAACATCAGCACCAGGAAGATCGCATTGGCCACTGCCAGGGTGGCTTCCGCCCGCAGTGCGCCCGCGATGAGCAGGGCCCAGGCCGTGAACCCCCAGACAGCCAGCAGGATTGCGAGGACTGCTTGCAGGATCCGGGCCGGGTCGGTGGGTACCCATCCGGTCAGCGCGAAGGTGAGCGCCACCAGCACCAGGATCTGGGCGCTGATGATCAGCAGGCTGACCAGAGTGCGGGCGGCCAGCAGTCCGCGCGCACCCAGCGGGGTCAGCCCGAGCATTCGCAGCACCCCGTAGCGTCGGTCGAATCCGGTGGTGATGGCCTGGGAGGTGAAGGCGGTGGCCAGCACGGCCAGTCCGGCCGCACCCACCAGGGCTTCGGCGTCGCTGCGGCCGCCGCCCATGGGGGTGCGCAGCCCGAGGACCAGGACGGCGATCGGGATGACGAGGGTGAGCAGCAGGTTCTCCCCGTTGCGCAGGGCGTTGCGGGTGTCGAACAGGGCCTGCTTCACGACCCGTCGCGATGCGGGGGCCGGTTCGCTGCCGGCCCGCAGGTCGAGGGTCACCATGCGACGCCTCCGGTCATGTCCAGGTAGGCCTCTTCCAGCGTCCGTACCACCGAAACCTCCTGGGCGCCGTCGCCGTGTGCTGCAACCCAGGCGTTGATCGCCGCGATCTGCGCGACTCCCACATCGCCGGTCACCCGGTATCTGCCCGGCTCGACTTCCACGATGTCGAAGGCGGCACCAAGGACATCGCGCAGTGAACTGAGATCAAGATGGCGCGCGCACGTGAACCAGGTGGGCGCCCGTTCGATCAGTTGCGCGGGGGGTCCGTTAGCGATGACGGTGCCGTGGTGAATGACGACGACCTGATCGGCCCGGGAGCTGACCTCGTCCGGTTGGTGGGTGGTCAGCAAGGTGGTGACCCCCTGAGCGCGGATCTCGTCCAGCAGCGTCCAGAACACGCGGCGCGCGGCCGGGTCCATACCCGTCGTCGGCTCGTCCAGCAGAAGAAGTCGGGGTCGGCTCAGCAGGGCGACGGCCAGCTTGACCCGCTGCTGCTCCCCGCCGGACAGGCGCCGGTACTGCCGATCGAGGTGGTGCAGGCCAAGACGATCCATGACCTCTGCGGGGGGCAGTGGGTTGGCGTACAGCGATGCGAAGTGGTTCACGATCGCGGCCGGCGAGGCCGACACCGGCAGCCCGCCCTCCTGGAGCACCACCCCGATCCGGGATCGCAGAGCCGGGTCGTGCGGAGCCAGTCCGAGGATGTTGACCTCACCCTGATCCGGTCGCCGCAGACCGAGTATCACGTTCAACGTCGTCGTCTTGCCGGCTCCGTTCGGGCCCAGCAGAACACAGGTTGTGCCCTGTGGGATCCGTAGGTCGAGCTCGTCGACCACCCTGCGGCCGGAGTACGACACCACCAAGTCACTGATGTCGACAGCACTCACGTCACCCATCGTAGGTGGGGACAGATCAGGGCGTGGCACGGCCGACGAGTGGCCCGTCCACGAGGCCGCCCGCCCGGGCGGACAGGATGCACAGGCTGGCGTTGGGATCGCTCACAGTGAAGGTCAGATCACCTCCCTGACCGTTGAGCACGACGTACACACGCCGCACCCCAGCCGGTAGGGACATCGCGACCGGGTCACCATCCCCGATGCGTAGATCTGTAGCGGCGTCGATGTTGAGGCTGTAGTCCACCGCCACCGTGTGTCGCGCGGGCGGAAGTCCGGTCGTCAGAGGGACGACCGAGATCTGGCCCAGGGTCGCGCGGTAGGTGCACGGCCGCGCTGGGACGCTCGGGGTCCCGACCAGATCCCGGGTCACCAGTCGCCCATTCCCGTCGAAACCCAGCACTCGGTCCATGACGTACCGGACCTGGGGTGGTTTGTCGGGATCCCCCGCGAGGAAGGTGTCGAGGTCCTGCGGGAACACGGCGATCGATGCGGGTGCCCACTGTTGCAGCAGTCCACTGTGCAGTTCGGGATAGGAGGTGCGAGCCATCGTGACCCACTTCTTCATGGGGGAGTCGGGCAGGATCGACCACGGCAGCGCGTAGGACACGCCGAGGGATAGCATCCAGACCGCGCCAGTCGTCACTGCTATTGGGCGCCAGCCCCACCAGTTCCGCACTCGGAGCCGCCAGGCGCTGTCTGTGGGTTCCTCCCACCGGCTGTCGGCGACACCGGCACACATCACCAGCACCGTCGGCAGTACGAAGTCGAAGGTGTAGCGCAGCACCGGCGCCCCCCACGGTGATCCGGCTCGGCCGAGCGCAACGAGTGCCGAACTCGCCGTGAGGTACACCGCGGCGGCTAGTGCGATGCGCCAGGTGCGCGGTCGGATCGCGATCAGCGCGAGGATGGCTACGAGGCATGCGAGGGCGGAGAGCAGAATGGCCCGAGGAACTGGGGCCGGGACGGCATGGAAGCCCAGGGAGGCCCAGGTCCAAGGTCCTCCCCAGAGTGCCGGCATGGCTGCGATCCGGAACAAGTTGCGCACGAACTCGGCCATCTGCCCCGGGGTGGGATTGGCGGTGCTGATCGGACCCCGGTTGAGTCCGAAAACGATCCCGTACAGGACTGTTGCTCCCGCGACCCACAACCACAACCGGCTGTAGACGGTCAGTGCGCGCCGAAAGCCCAGCGGGCGCTGCCGGCCGAGCCCGATCCCCGCCGCGATCCCGAGGAGGAGCATGGGGATGAGTACGGCTTTGGTCGATGACGCCAGGCACAGCGAGTAGGCGCACAGGACCATCCACAGGGCCGCGCGCTCCAGCATGAACCGGGTGGTCACCAGGACCGTCAGCCAGGCCGCGGCAACCATCGGAGCCGCATAGAGGGCGACAGACCACCACGTGGCCAGTTCCAGCAGCATGGGGGACAAGCCGGTCACGGCGGCCGCGGCGATAGCCAACCACCGAGATGCGAACACCTCCGTCACCCATGTGGCCGCCAGCAACTGGGAACCCGCCACGAGCAGGGCGCTGAGGACCATTAACGGGACGAACCGGCCCGGAAACGCATGCTGCAGAATCCACTGAAGGGTGAGCCCCAGTGGGTTGAGGTGCCCGTTGTGGCCGGCCAGCACTGCTTTCAAGGAGAACCCGTCGGCCATCTCGGCACGGAAGATGAAGTCATCCCCGGTGAATGAGGCCCGTGACCCCAAGGCGATCCGAAAGACCAGGGTGGCTGCGACCAGCAGTAGCAGACTGCGGGAATAGGTCGAGCCGGGCAGGGAACGGCCACGAGAATCCCGGGGGGATCGCCTAGCCGTCCGATCCCGCACCATGATGTTCCAGCGTAGTCGGGCTGCGTGTTCGGCCTCGGTATGGGCGGTCGCTGCCGCCCTCAGCGAACAACTGCCACCCCCTCTTCCCGCAGTGGGTGCATTAAC
>DAOMFH010000012.1:0-20888 GCA_035429705.1 Actinomycetota bacterium | reverse complement strand
AGGTGGACAACTGGATCATGGTGCCCACGATGATGGACCCCACGATGGCGCCGACCGCGGTGCCGAGACCGCCGAGGGTGACACCGGCGAAGATCAGCAGCAGAAGCTGGAATCCCTCGTACCAGTTCACCCCGAGCGACAGGCTGTAGATGATCCCGGAGAGTGCAGCCAGGGCGGCCCCGGCCATCCAGATGACCGAGATGACCCGGTTCACGTCGATGCCGGACGCCGAGGCCAGGGCCGCGTTGTCGGCGATCGCCCGGGAGGCCTTCCCGACCCGGGTGAGCTTGAGCCACAACACCGTCGCCACCAGCACCACGACAGCGACCAGCGCCCCGATCAGGGCCTTGGGTGTGATGTCGACCGGGCCGAGGGCGAGGCCGGCCTGGCCGCTGTAGGACGCGTACTGGCGGGTGTTGCCTCCGAAGAGGAACAGGTAGACGTAGCGCAGGAATATGCCCAGTCCGATGGAGATCACCAGCATGGCGATCAGGCCGGTGCCGCGCTTGCGCAGCCAGCGCCAGAAGAACCGGTCCTGCAGGTAGCCGAACAGGCCCCCGGCGATCACCGCGCCCGACGCGGCCACGATGAACGGCAGTCCCATGAGGTTGTTGAAGAAGTAGGCCATGAGCGCCCCGAACGTCACCAACTCGCCGTGGGAGAAGTTGGTCAGCCCGGTGGTGCCGAAGATGAGGCTCAGGCCCACCGCGGCCAGGGCGATCGTCAGGCCGAACACGAGGCCGTCCACCGTCAGTTGCAGAGCCCGGTCCATGGTCGACTCGGTCGAGACCCGGGCCTCCCCGGTGGGGAACAGCACCGACTTGGTCTGGCCCGGGCCGACCGTGACCGTGGCCACCGTGCGATCGGGATTCGTCAGCGCGACTCCCTCGGGCAGTGTCACGGTGTCCAGGGTGACGGTGTAGGTGCCCGGGCCGGGGACCTTGACCCGCCACTTGCCCTGATCGTCGGTGACCGCGTCCTTGGTGAAGCCCGCCTCGTCGGACACGTTCAGGGTTACATCGGGCACACCGGTTTCCCCGGTTTTGATCACTCCGCCGATGGACTCCCCGGCCGCGAATGCGGCACCGGTGCCGCCCAGGACTCCCAGCAGGGACAGGGCGACCGTGCCGAGGATCAGCAGGAGTCGTCGCACTGGTCCACCTCTACTTCCGTCGGTCGGGAAGGCCCGGACATGTGGACAGTGTGGGGCAGCATCCCCGGAGCCTACTGCATGCTAGGGGTTGCGGTCGGTCATGTCGATCACCGCCCGGAAACGCATCCAGGCGTTTCGTTACTCTGGTTGTGGATCTGGAGGACCGATGGAGATCGCTGTTCGGGACGTGACGATGGATCACCTTGAACAGGTCGCACCCCTGTGGGAGCAGGCGTGGAAGTCCTCCGGCCGGCGACGGGGAAACCTCCCGATGGCCCTGTCCATGGACCGTCTGCGACGGCGGGTGGAGGTGGCCGCCGGGGGAGGGTACCGCTTCCTGGCCGCCTGGCAGGGCGATGTTCCTGTGGGTCTGGCGACGGTCTCCTTGACCGACGGCGGGCCGATGATGGACGCGCCGGGCGTGCACATCCACGTGCTGCATGTGAGCCAGGACCACCGCAACCTGCGGGTGGGCACGGCGCTGCTGCAGGAGGTCACCAACTGGGCCGCGGAACTCGGATCCGACCAGGTGGTCGTGGACGTCCCCCCGGCGTCGCGGGATGTCGCCCGCTGGTACGCCAGGTGGGGGTTCGGCCCCTACCTGAACCGGCGCGTCGCGACCACGGCGGCCATCCGCCGCCGGATGGGTCTGCCACCGCGCCTGCGGGTGCTCAACAACGGGAACGGCCGGGCGGCCCCGCTCAAGGGGTCGCGTCGCGCAACAGGCAGGTGAGTCGGCCTGTAGCTATCCGCCGGCCCGCGTCGTCCACCACCGGAACCAGGTAGGAGGCCAGGGTCCGGCCCTCCTGGACCGCCTCAGTGCGAGCTGTGACGTGGCCGTCCGCCACGGCGCGGTGGTGGGTGACCCCCACCTCGATGCCCACCGGGAACTTGCCGGGCGTGGACAGGGCCGCCGCGATGGACCCCACCGTCTCGACCAGCACCGCGGTCGCGCCACCGTGCAGGATGCCGTAAGGCTGGGTGTTGCCGGCCACCGGCATCCGACCGACCACAACCCCATCGTCGAGGTGCACCTCGATGCCCATCGTGTCGGCGAGCTTGCCCATACCCATCGCCTTGAAGTGCTCGACCCATTCCTCGTCACTCACCATTCCACCGTAGTGGGGGTGCTGTCTGCGTCCCGTCAGTCGGGTCAGGGGCACGGCTTAGACTCGCAACCGATGAACGCTGCACCCCGTTTGCTTCTGCTCGACGGCCACTCGTTGGCGTATCGCGCCTTCTACGCCCTGCCGGTCGACAACTTCAGCACGACGACCGGTCAGCCCACCAACGCGGTCTTCGGATTCACATCGATGCTCATCAACGCGCTGCGTGATGAGCAGCCCACACATGTGGCGGTCGCGTTCGACGTGTCGCGCAAGACGTTCCGCAGCGACGCGTTCCCGGAGTACAAGGCCAACAGGGCGAAGTCGCCCAGCGAGTTCGCCGGACAGGTGGACTTGATCAAGACGGTCCTCGGGGCGATGGACATCCGGGAAGTTTCGGTCGACGGGTACGAGGCGGACGACATCATCGCCACGTTGACCCGCGAGGCCAAGGCCGACGGCCTCGAGGTTCTCGTCCTGACCGGCGACCGGGACTGCTTCCAGCTCGTGGACGACTCGTGCACCGTTCTCTATCCGAAGCGCGGGGTCTCGGACCTGTCCCGGATGGACCCCGCAGCGGTGGTGGCCAGGTACGGCCTGACCCCTGCGCAGTACCCGGACTTCGCCGCTCTGCGCGGTGACCCGTCGGACAACCTGCCCAGCATCCCCGGCGTGGGGGAGAAGACGGCGGCCAAGTGGATCAACCAGTTCGGATCGCTGGAAGAACTGGTCGCGCATGCCGACGAGGTGCCCGGCAAGGCCGGCAACGCCCTGCGTGAACACCTCGGTCAGGTGCTGATGAACCGGCAGCTCACCGCCCTGGTCGCGGATGTGCCGCTGACCGCATCCGTCACCGACCTGGCCCGGGTGCCGTTCTCCCGCGAGCGCATCCACGAGGTCTTCGACAGTCTGCAGTTCCGGGTGCTGCGCGACCGGCTGTTCGACAGCCTGGGCGCTGACGTGGAGGCGCAGCCGGCCGCCCGGCAGGCCTCGGTCGACCTGGCTGCCGACCCCGCCGCCTGGCTGGCGGCGCATAGCAGCGCCGGGCCCTTCGGCATGCATGTGCTGGGCAGTTGGGGCGCGGGCACCGGCCGGATCGACCGGATCGCGCTGGTGGCCGACGATCACAGCGCCGCGGTATTCGACGAACTCGGTGACGGCCTGCGCGCGTGGCTGGCGGATCCGGGCATCGGGAAGGTCCTGCACGATGCGAAGGGGCCGCTGCTGGCGATGCGGGCTGCTGGAGTGGACGTGGCCGGCGTCGTGGGCGACACCGCATTGGCCGCCTACCTGCTGCTGCCCGGCCAGCGATCGTTCCGGCTGACCGATCTCACCGCCCGGTTCCTGCACCGGGACCTGGTGGAGGCGACCGGGTCGGACCAGCTGACGATGGAGGGCCTCGACGAGGCCGACGAGCAGCAGTTGGCCGACAGTGCAGCCGCCGTGCTGGATCTGCACGCTGAGCTCAGTACCCAGCTGGGGCCGGTGGGCCGCGCCCTGCTGCTGGACATGGAACTCCCGCTGGAACACGTGCTGGTCGAGATGGAGTACGCGGGGATCGCGGTCGACCTCGAACGCCTGCACGAACTGCGCGACGGTTTCGACGCCCAGATCGCCAGCATCACCGAGGAAGCGCATGCGCTGGCCGGGCGTTCCTTCAACCTGGGGTCACCCAAGCAGCTGCAGGAGATCCTGTTCGCTGAGCGGGGGCTGCCCAAGACCAAGCGGATCAAGACCGGCTACACCACCGACGCGGAGGCGCTGAGCTCGCTGTACGCGCGCACCCAGGACCCGCTGCTGGAGTCGATCCTGACCTGGCGGGACAAGAGCAAGTTGCGGCAAACGGTGGCCGGCCTCATCCCGCTGGCCGACGAGCAGCATCGCATCCACACCACGTACAGCCAGATCGTGGCGGCCACCGGCAGGCTGTCCAGTACCGACCCGAACCTGCAGAACATCCCGGTGCGCACCGCCGAGGGCCGCCAGATCCGGGCGGCCTTCGTGGTCGGCGATGGGTTCGACTGCCTGCTGACCGCTGACTACAGCCAGATCGAGATGCGGTTGATGGCCCACCTGAGCCAGGACGAAGGGCTGATCGAAGCGTTCCGCTCCGGTGAGGATCTGCACAATACGGTGGCCTCGAAGGTCTTCGGCGTGCCGGTGGATGAGGTGGACGCCGAGCAGCGACGCCGGATCAAGGCCATGTCGTACGGGCTGGCCTACGGACTGTCCGCGTACGGGCTGTCCCAGCAACTGGGGATCAGCACCGAGGAGGCTGCCGGCCTGATGGAGGAGTACTTCGCCCGGTTCGGCGGGGTGCGCGACTATCTGCACGAGGCGGTCGAGCGCGCCCGCGTGGACGGGTTCACCCAGACCCTGTGGGGACGCCGGCGCTACCTGCCCGATCTGAACAGCGACAACCGGCAGCGCCGGGAGATGGCCGAGCGGATGGCCCTGAACGCGCCGGTGCAGGGCAGCGCCGCCGACCTGGTCAAGGTGGCCATGCTGGACGTGGCTGGTGCGCTGCGGGCGGCCGGCTTGCGCACCCGGATGCTGCTGCAGGTCCACGACGAACTCGTGCTCGAGGTCGGGCCCGGAGAGCAGGAGGAAGCCACTGGACTGGTGGTGGCGGCCATGACCGGGGTGCGGGAGTTGCGGGTGCCCCTGGAGGTGTCCGTCGGGGTCGGCGAAGACTGGGACTCAGCCGCTCACTGACAGTTCCTCGGCTACTGGGACGTCCCGCTTGCCGATGAGCCGCCAGACGCCGATCACCGCCACCGAGGCGACGACCGCGGCCATGATCACCGCGACCTGCCCGACCGTGTCATGCCAAATGGCGACCAGCCCGATCAGCACCGCACATCCCGCCCAGATGACCGGGATCAGACTGCGGTCCCGGATGGCCACGAGCCCGAAGACCACGAACTGCAGCAGCGCCCCGCATGCGCCTATCAAGGCGAACAGCGGCAGCAGATCGGCCATCTGCGCGTACTGGGGCCCGGCGATGACGGCCACCACCAGCCCGGGGGCCAGCCAGACTGCGAAGGTGCACGCCGCGCCGATCCCGGTGACCACGGCCAGCCCGATCATCGTGGTGCGGCCCCTCCGGGCGTCGACCATGCGGGCGTAGGCCATGACCGCGACGAACTGGGGAAGCCAGGTGATGACTTTTGCGACGATGATCCCGACGCCGTACTGCCCGGCCTGCTCCGGGGTGAGGAAGGCCCGTCCCAGCACGATGTCGAGGTTGGTCAGCGCGAACAGCGCGAGCATCGCGTAGGCGGCCGCGGGGATCTCCCGCAGCATTGTGGAGTGGCGCACGATACCCGTCCGGAACTGGTCGCGTACCAGTAGCCAGCAGATCAGCGCCCCCAGGGCGCTACCCACCGCCAGCCCCACCATGCCAGCGGTCAGGCTGGCCAGGGCCAGCAGCAGCGCGATCGTGACCAGGGTCTTGGGCACGCCCACCGCCAGGTACACCGCCGCGAGCCGGGCGTGCAGTTCGCGGCCCTGGGCGATCCCGAGGGTTCCGCCCATCACCGTCAGCGGGAAGAACGTCAGTGCCAGCAGTATGTAGGTCACCGGGGACTCGAGGTCCAGGGCGATCCCGATCAGCGGCGAGATGAGCAGCCAGAACGCGGTAGTCAGAACCGCCGCCTGCCAGGTCATCCGCCAAGCGGCGGCGGTCTCGTCGCGCGAGTGGGCGGGGTCGGAGGCCACGATGTGCCGGGCCGACACCGCCTGGGCGGCCAATGCCACCGTGTTGCCGATGAGCAGCAGGGCCAGCAGCGCGCTGAACGCCCCGAACTGCGCGGGCGTGAGAGTCCGGGCGGCCACCAGTGTCTGGGCGTAGGCGAGTAGTTGGCCGATGCCCAGCGCGACTGCGACCAGTAGTCCGCCGCCGACCAGTTTGCCGGCTCCGCTGGTCGTGTCATCGGTGCTCATGCGCCCTCCCGGATGCCACCCTAGGCGAGTGCCACCTGTCTGGAAGCGACACACGCTGCTCGGATGGTCCGTGCTGCTGTGCGCACTGGTGATGCTGCCACTGCTCGGTCCGGGCTACGTGCTGCATCTGGACATGGTGTTCGTGCCCCGGCAGACCCTGCTGCCCTGGAATCTGGGGATCGGCGCCGGACTCCCGCGATCCGTCCCGCAGGACGCCGTGGTGTCGCTGCTGGCAGGTCCGCTGCCGGGCCAGATCCTGCAGAAGGCCGTGCTGGTGGCAACGATGGTGCTGGCCGCGGTGGGGGCCGGGCGGTTGACCGGCGGCACCGTCCTGCGTCGGGTGGCGGCCGCCTCGTTGTACGTCTGGTCGGCGTACTTCGCCGCCCGATTGCTGATGGGCCACTGGGGGCTGTTGTGGGCCTTCGCCCTGCTGCCGTGGGTGCTGCTGGCCGCTCGGCGGGCCCGCCAGGGCGGTGGATGGGTCATGCTGGCCGGCTTGTGCGGGATCGGCGCACTGGTCCCCACCGGGGGTCTGCTGCTGGCTGGCGGGGGACTTCCCCTGGGGCTCGGTCCGGGCAGCCGGGTACCGGTCCGGTCACGCTGGCTGGCCGGCGGCGTGGTCCTGTTGCTGAACGCCCCATGGTGGCTCCCGGCCCTGCGCAGTCCGGTGGCGGAGGTCTCCGATCCGCTGGGCTTGGAGGTGTTCGGCGCCCGTGCCGACGGTCCG
The DNA here is from genome assembly GCA_035429705.1 of Actinomycetota bacterium. Classification (GTDB taxonomy): domain Bacteria; phylum Actinomycetota; class Actinomycetes; order S36-B12; family UBA10799; genus JADKAV01. The sequence goes on along the minus strand of DAOMFH010000012.1, from coordinate 13,957 downwards.
GGCGGCGTGCTGATGAGTGTCCTGGGTGGGGGAGGGGTCTGGAACGCTCAAGCGACTCTGGGCTCGCGCACCACCTGGTTCCCGGTCCTCGGGACCCTCCTGATCCTCGGGCTGGCTGCCGCCGGCTGGCGCGAATGGCGCAGGGAACAGCGGGCGGAGGCGTCCTGGGTGACAGTCCTGGCGTTGTCGGGCCTGACCTGGGCCTGGTTGTCCGGTGTGGCCGGCGATCAGCCCTGGGCGCAGCAGGTCGTCGCCTCACTGCCGGGCGGTGGACTGTTCCGTGACGCCCAGAAGTGGACGGTCTTCTGGGTGCTTGCGCTGGCGCTGTGCGCACCACGTGGGCTTCAGCAGTTGACCCGGACCGCGGACCGGTCCCTGCGAGTCTTCCTGGGCGTCGCGGTGGCACTGTTCCCGCTGGCGGTGATGCCCGACCTGGGCTGGGGGGCCTTCGGCCGGCTGCATCCGGTCTCCTATCCGGATCCTTGGCGCGAATTGCGGGGTGTCCTGGCCGCGCAGCCGGCTGCCGGCGATGTGGTGTCGCTGCCCTGGGCACCATTCCGGCGCTACGCGTGGAACCGCGATCAGGTCGTGCTCGACCCCCTGCCCAGGTTCCTGACCCGCACGGTCGTCTGGAACGATCGGCTCCCGGTGACCGTGAGTGGCCAGGTCGTCCAGGTGGGCGGTGACGATCCGCGAGCCGCCGTGATCGGGCAGGCGATCCAGGAGGGACGGCCCCTCGGGCCAGAACTCGCGAAACTCGGCGTGCGGTGGGTGGTCAGGCAACTTGATCAGCCCGAGGCCAGTCGCCCACCCGACCTCACCGGCTTGCGCCCGCGCTGGGAGCAGGGATCCCTGCAGCTGCTGGAGGTGATGGAACCGATGCGCCCCTATGAGCCCGGGGACCCGTTGATCGTTGTCGTCGACGTCCTGGCCGGCCTGACCCTGATCGGTCTGGGGATCATCAGTTGGCGGCGACCTGACCCCGGAGGATCGGGGCGGAGCAGCGACCCGGAGTCCATGCGTGGGCCGGGCTGAAGCTGAACTGGGGTGACCTGCCCTCGGGGCCTGTCGTGGGGCAGCTCGGGGCCCGGCTCTGCGGCGTTTCGGCGGCGCGCTGCGTGTCAGACCGACCACGTGTCACAGCGGGGACAACGGCACCTCAGCGGACAGGGCCGGATGTCATGCGGATTGTGGGAGTGACTCACGCGGGGATTGCTCGCGGATATGTGTGGTCTGGCGGTCCGTCGAGCCGGGGGTCCGTGAGCACAAGTGGCGCTTCGGGGGCAGTTTCGCCGCTGAGTGGGGGCGTGGTGCCGGCCGGTAGGTACCCGCAACGGTGCGGCCCCGCGTGGCACGCGCCAGTCGCTGGTGCGGTCCGACGCCGAGTCGCCGCGAGTGTCGCGCGGTTGTCAACTGGTTCGCGAGTGGTGCACGGTTGGGGGTTCGGCCGGGATCAAATCCCCGACGCCGCAGTCGCGGGCGGGCGGCCCCAGCAGCACCAAACAGTCGCCAACGGCCGCCCGCACCCCGAGCAACCCGGACTGCCCCCCCGAGTCCGAAGAACCGCGCAATTCGACCGGATTCTCACTCACGAACGTTGCGATTGCTCACGGATACGGTGGCTCGGGCGCACGCCACCGACCCCGCTACCGCGCCCGCAGGGCGCAGTCCCGTAGGAACCCCAACAACTCAACGGTCGTGCAGAGTCGCCCTCCCCAGCCAGGGAGCGGCACGACCCTCGTGCGTCCGTGAACGGCGCCTGCGGTGCCGTAACCGAACCGTGTCGGGGAAGAACTGCGACGAGCCGGACAAACGTGCTAGGTTCAACGCGCTGAGACTCGTTGCATCAGGAGGCTTTCGATGGGTGGTCCCACAGGCGCAATCATCGCCGCTGTGGTCGGTGCGATTCTTGCGATCGGTGCCGCGTTCGGCATCGTGAGCTCGCAGACCGCATCCCCGGCGCCAGTCGACAAGCCGTTCATCGTCTACGGCGACACCTGATCCGACGAGCAGTTCGCTGACATGTCCTCAGCCGTGTGATGCTCCACATGGCGTGAGGGTGCCGGAACCACCGGGACGAACTCGTTGCGCCCAGCCGCATTCGCCAGGATCGCCGCGAACGCGTTCGCAGTCGCCGCCCACGTGAACTCCTCGGCCCGGTCGCGGGCTGCCGTGCCGAGCGAAGTTGCGCGTTCCGCGTCTGAGAGCAGGGCGTCGATCGCGCGAGCGTAGTCGTTGACATCGCCGTCCACAAGCAGGCCGGTCCGGCCGTCCAGGATCGATTCGGCCACCCCGCCGGCGTTCCGGTAGGCAACCGTGGGAACGCCGTGGGTCGCCGCTTCCATGACCACGATGCCCCACCCCTCCTTCAGGGAGGGCAGGGCGAGAAGTGATGCGGATGCATAGACCCGGTGCTTGGTCTTCTCGTCGACGAAACCCAGGAAGTCGACTCTGTCGGACACTCCGAGAGTCTCGGCCACTTGCCGCAGGCGACCCGACCACCAGCCGTCCCCCACGACGGAGACTCGCAGTTGAGGATGGCGGTGGCGGAGAATGGCCACCGCTCGCAGCACGTGTTCGACGCGCTTGTGAGGCACGAGCCGGCCCACGACGGCGATGTGGGGGTAGGACGGACGCTCCACATCGAGCCCGGGAGCCTGCTCGATCCCGTTGTGGACCACGTGGATTCGCTGCGGGTCCACCCCGAGTTCGCCCAGTTCGGCGCGCGTGCGCTGAGAAACGGCCACGTATGTGCAGTCCCGGTACAGCCGCGGTGCCAGCACCGACTCGATCCACCACCCGATCCGTGCACGGACCCGGTCGTAGACCACCGGCCACTGCTCCCGGTGCACGTGGTGGACCAGGACGACCACCGGGGTGCCCCGGGTTGCTGCCCTCGACATGAAGGGGATGCCGTTCTGGACGTCGATGATGACGTCGAGTTCACCGAATGCGCCGCGATGCACCCGCCGGACCGCCTCGGCATAGACACTCAACTTGCTGCCGGCCCGCACGAACCGCACACCATCGACCACCTCGTGGGGTGACGCTCCGTCGTACATCGCGCAGAAGAGCGTCACATCGTGGCCGGCGGCCGCCAGCGAACGCGCGACGTTCTCGACGTACACCTCGGAACCCCCTCCTTCGGGGTGCCGGGTGTCGCGCCAGTTCAGGAACAACACGCGCAGGGCGGTGGACATCGATATGCAGCCTCCTCGTGCGTGACACGGTACCCCCAAGCGCCCGCGCCGCGCGGTCACCTGGCTTAGGTTCTAACGGTGAGCCCCGAACGTTCCGCTGCAGATGCCCGTCATCGCCTGCGGAGGATGGCGACCTGGTCGCGCGCGGTCGGGCTCTTTCGGGACTTCCGGGTCGAACAGTCTGACCCAGACCGGTTCTACGGGGCGCTGGCGCGGGACTCCGTCGCGCAACTGCAGTGCCTGGCGGATCTGGCCGGGGCGCATGTGCTGGATGTGGGTGGGGGACCCGGGTATTGGGCCGAAGCCTTCACGGCGGCCGGGGCGGCCTACACCCCGCTCGACGCCGATGCGGGAGAGTTGGCGCTGCACGGGCGTACCCCCCAGCCCGGAACCGTCATGGGGGACGGGCAGGCGCTGCCCTTCCGGTCCGGGGCCTTCGATGTTGTCTACTCGAGCAACGTCGCTGAACACGTGCCGAGACCGTGGACGATGGGCGACGAGATGGTCAGGGTGTGCCGGCCGGGTGGGCTGATCTTCTACTCGTACACCCTCTGGTACGGCCCGTGGGGCGGGCACGAGACCGCGCCCTGGCACTACCTCGGCGGGCACTACGCGGCGCGGCGCTACACCCGGCGCACCGGGCACCCGCCGAAGAACGTGTACGGGCGGTCCCTCTACCCGGTGACCTTGGCCGCGGGTGTCCGATGGGCCGGCTCCCAGGCGGCAGCCGACGTCGTCGCCATCGTGCCCCGCTACCTGCCGGCGGCCACCTTCTGGCTCACCGAGTTACCCGTCGTGCGGGAGTTCGTCACCTGGAACGTGGCCCTCATACTGAGGAAGCGATGACCCTCCTGGCCCAAACCCCCCGCACGGACGCCCCCGTGGGCTCTGTGCCGCGCGAGCCGATGTGGCGGGCCCGCGTCGTCGCAGTCTGTGTCGCGCTGGTGGCGCTGGCCTTCCTGCAGGATCCCGGGCGGATCGCCGCGGACACCAAACTCGACCTCACGGTGAACCCCTGGGGATTCCTCGGTCGCGCGCTGCACCTGTGGGACCCGGAAGGCTTCTTCGGGCAGCTGCAGAACCAGGCGTATGGCTATCTGTGGCCGATGGGCCCGTTCTTCGGCCTCGGCCAGACGCTCGGGCTGCCGGACTGGGTCGTGCAGCGACTGTGGTGGGCGCTGATTCTCGTCGCGGCGTTCCTCGGCATGTACGCACTGGCCAGCGCCTTGCGGATCGGTTCGGGTTGGCCGCGGATTCTGGCCGGGCTGGCGTACGCCCTGGCGGTGCGCCCGCAGACCGGCCTGGGGGCGGTCTCAGTTGAGGTTTGGCCCATGGCCCTGGCCCCCTGGGTGCTGGTTCCGTTGGTGCGCGGCGCAGTGCGCGGGAACATCGCCCGCGCCGCGGCTCTGTCCGCCCTGGCCGTTCTGCTGGCCGGTGGCGTGAACGCCGTGGCAGCCGGCGCGGTGCTGCCCCTGGCCCTGTGGTGGTTGCTGACCCTGGAGCCGGGGCCCCGTCGCCGCGGGTTGCTGGGCTGGTGGTGTGGCCTTACCTTGCTGGCGATCCTGTGGTGGCTCATCCCCTTGGTAGTGCTCGGCCGCTACTCCCCGCCCTTCCTGGACTGGATCGAGTCGGCCTCGTTCACCACTTCGATCACGGACCCGACGACGGTGCTGCGCGGGGCCGACCACTGGGTCGCATACCTGGGGACGGCTTCCGCGTGGAAAGCCGGCTGGATGCTGGCCACGTACCCGGTGTTCGTCGTGGCGACCGCCATCGTGGCTGCGGCCGGAGTTGCCGGACTGGCCATGCGTTCCCTGCCGCACCGCGGCTTCCTGGTCGGGGGAGCGGTTGCAGGGGTGGTGCTCGTGGGACTCGGCCACACCGGCGTGATGAGCGGGCTGGGAAGTGATCAGTTGCAGGCCTTCCTGGACGCGGCGGGCGCGCCGCTGCGCAACGTACACAAGTTCGACCTCGTGCTGCGCATCCCGCTGATCCTGGCCTTCTGCCACCTGCTCGGGACGCTCTGGCCCACCGGAAGCGGGCCCCGCTGGCGCACCCTGCTCACAGCCGGCCTGGTGGCAGCCCTGGCCATCACCTGGTGGCCGGCGGTGTCCGGGCAACTCGTCCGCGGTCGTACCTACGTCGCCGTGGCCGACCACTGGCGGGAAACGGCCGAGTGGCTCAACACTCAGGCCGAGCCCGGCAGGGCCCTCATCGTTCCGGGTGCGTCCTTCGGCCAGTACGTGTGGGGCAGGACCCAGGACGAGCCGCTCCAGGCCTTCGGCGGCTATCCATGGGGGATTCGCGACGCCGTCCCGCTGTCCAGCGCGGGGAACATCCGGATGCTCGACGCGGTCGAGGCCCGGCTGGAGGCTGGCCGGCCCAGCGCCGGCCTGGCGCAGTACCTCGACCGGATGGGGGTCCGCTATCTGGTGGTGCGCAACGACCTGGCGCCCGCGGCACAGGCTCCACCGCCGATCCGCGTGCACCAAGCACTTGACGGCAGCATGGGGCTGACCCGCGTGGCCTGGTTCGGGCCGATCGTGGAGCGGCCGTACGGCAAAGAGGTTCTGATCGATGAGGGCATGCGGGTGAGCTACCCGGCCGTTGAGATCTACGAGGTGACCGCCAGCAACGCGGCGCCCGACCCCCGGGTGGTCCTGCGCCCGGCCGACAGCACAATGGCTGTCGACGGCGCTCCGGAGGCAGCGCTGTCCCTGGCGGACACCGGTGCGCTGGGCAACCGGGTTCTGGTGCTGGCCGGGGACCCGGACGCGGCCAACCTGGCGGCCGCCACTGGAGTGGTCACCGACACCGACCGGCGCCGGGAAATCACCTTCGGCTACATGCGGGACAACGAGTCGACGACCATGACCGAGGCACAGGAGTACCAGCAGTCCCGGGCGGTGCACGACTACCGGGTGTTCGGCGCAGAAGGAACCACGGTGGCCACCCCGGGGCTGACCTTCGACGCGAGCAGTTCACCGGCTGATACTGACGCCACCTGGCGGCAGCCCCGCGGAGCCTCACCCGCAGCGGCCATGGACGGGGCAATGGACACCTACTGGCGGCCCGGGGCGCTCGACGAGCGGCAGTCGTTCTGGGAGGTCACCTACGACGAGCCGATCGAGTTGGGTGACACGGTGGACCTGGCCTTGCTCAACCGGGGCACGAAGTCCGACACCACCATCCCGCTGGAGATCACGACGGACAACGGCACCACGACCGTCGATGCGCGCGACCGGGCCACGTGGCAGTCTGTGCCGGTCGCGGCGGGACCCACACGCAGCGTCCGGGTGGCGGTGCCGGATACCTTCCGGGCGCCGCTGCTGGGCATCCGGGAGATCCGGCTCCCCGGTGAGGCCGTGAGCACGCTGGGCCTACCCAGGGGGGAGTCGGGCGATTCCATCCTGCTCACCGCGCGACCCGGTGACACCACCGAGTGCGTGCCCCGCGACGACACCATCATCTGCTCCGACGGGCTGGGGCGCTTCTCGCAGGACCGGCCCGGGTTGTCCCGAGTGGTCGACCTGCCCTCGGAGCTCACCGCACAAGCCCGCATCGCGGTCATCCCGCGGGACACCGCGAGTGTCAGCGCCGCGTTGAACGAGGTGGCCGGCGCCCGCGTCGAGGTGACCTCCACCCGGACCGGTGCCGTCGCCGGGTCGGGTCCGGCAGCGCTCGACCGCCGACTGGGCACCGCCTGGCAAGCCGCTCCGGAGGACCCGCAACCCGCCATCACGATCACCCTACCGGGGGCACAGACGATGCGCGGAATCCGGCTGGTCAACCGACAGGGGCTCAACGCTTCGTCGCCGCTGGAGTTGAAGGTGGAGGCGGGCGGGCGCACCTGGCAGGGATTCACGGACAACCGAGGCCTGTTCCGGTTCGATCCGGTCACCACCGACCGCATCACCATCCGGTTCCTCAGCGCCAACCAGGTGCGCAGCCGGTCGGACCTGGGCGAACTGAGCCTGCCGCTGGGCGTCTCGGAGATCGGCCTCATCGGTGCCGATGACGCGCGGCGGGCCCTGCCGGCCGATGCCGTGGTGTCGTTGCCATGCGGCAGCGGTCCGACCGTTGAGCTCGACGGCCGGGTGCTCACCGGGACCTCGATCAGTGCCCGCGTCGACCAGTTCATGGCCGGAGAGCCGCTCGGTGCGCAGATGTGCGAGAGCCCGATCCGGCTGCCGTCGGGCCAGCACGACCTCGTCGTGCGCAGCAGCGCCGCCTTCCAGCCGGTGACCGCACTGTTCACCACCGACCATTTCGCCGCCGCGACCGGGCGGGCCCAGTCGGCCCAGGTACTGGTCTGGGATCCTGCTTCCCGCACTGTCGAGGTAAGCGCCGGCGAGCAGCCGCGGGTGCTGGAATTGGCTGAGAACTACAACCCGGGCTGGGCCGCTCATGCGGGGAGCCAGCAACTGGCGCCGGTGAGGGTGGACGGGTGGAAGCAGGCCTTCATCGTTCCGGCCGGTACCGCGGGGCAGATTGACATCACGTATGGGCCGGACCGGACCTATCGGTGGGGCCTGCTGGTGGGGCTGGTCGCGGCGCTGGCGGTCGTGTTCGTGGCGATCCGTCCGCCGCGACGGCCCGGCGGTCCCCCCGTGGTCAGCCGGCGACTGCCCCGGGTCAGTGCAGGTCTGGTGGCCTTCGCAGTGCTGCTCACGCTGGGACCCTGGGGGGTGCTCGCCGGCGGTCTGGCGTGGCTGTTCGTGCGTCGGCTGCCACTGCCGGCGGTCGCGTTCGCGGGGGTGCTCACAGCCGGCGTACTGTCGGCGCTGGCCGGGGTCAGGCCGGGGTCTGTTGTGGCGGTTCTGCAGGGATGTGCGCTGGCGACGGCGTGGGCGGTGGTGCTGTGGGCGGGGTTGAGTGACGCCAAGGCGGCCGAAGCCGGCGGGTGGAGTGCGAGAAGCGCTGCGCCGGACGTTCGATGACCACGTAACTGACGTGAGCCAGGGCCACTGTGCCGACCACCGTCATGGGCCACAGCAGCCAGAACCAGCCGCTGAACCCGGGGATCCCGAAGACGTGGGAAGCGGTTTCGAGCACAAACAAGTGCCACAGGAAGATTCCGTACGAGATCGATCCGAGGTAGACCATGAGCGGGGAGGCGAGGAAGCGGCGCCAGCCGCCCCAGCCGTCCGTGCCCAGGAAGCCGGGCAGTGTGAAGCAGGCCGCTGCCGCCAGGTACAGGTAGTGCCGGGCGAACGCCTGCGAGCCGGAGCCCTCCCCGAACGTGTAGGGCCCGGCCAGCGGCGTGGTGGCCAGCAGGAAGAACGCCAGCGCGAGCAGCAGGCAGGTTCCCACGTCGTCGGCCAGTGTGTTGAGTCGGCGCATCCACCGGGGCGGGTCCGGCATGCGCAAGCGGTTGTGCACCAGCGCGAACAGCATGCCTGTGGCGAACCAGTCCATGAAGTTGGGCAGCCACATGTTCACCACCCCGACGGTGCGCAATGGAGTCATGGTCCGCAGGCTCAACCACAGGAACGCGAGCCCGGCACAGGCGGCCAGCACCCATAACTGACGTCGGGTGCTGGCAGCGATGTCGCCACGGTGGCGCCGTCCGATGAACCAGGCGATGCCGGGCAGGACCAGGTAGAACGAGAGTTCCGTGGCCAGCGACCAACTCTGGGTGAGCCCGTTGATGAGCAGTTTCGGCCAGTAGATCTGCGTGAGCGTCAGGTGCGACAGCCAGTGCTTCGGATGCACCTCGATGCCCGGCATGACTGCCAGGACCGCGACGACCAGGACCAGGTAGGCCGGCAGGATGCGCCACAGCCGGCGGCGCAGGTACACGCGGGTCCGCGGCCACAGCGAGTTGCGCAGAGCAGCCTGCGACCAGGGTCGGTACAGCAGGAAGCCGGACAGCAGGAAGAAGATCGTGACGCCGATGTCGAACCTGGATAGGGCATGGCCCCACGCGGTGACTACGACGACCCCGGAGTAGTACGCCACATGGGTCGTGACCACCACCAGAGCGGCGATGGCCCGGTAGCCGTCGAGCGTGCTGAACCGATGTGGAACGACGGTATCGATCCGGAACAGGTCGGAGACCCGGCGGCGCGCACCTGAGAACACCGCCTCAGAGTACTCGTCCAGCGGCGTGTCCTCCGATCATGCTGCGAAACGCGCACCGTTTCCGCTAGCCTCAAGCCTGCTGATGCTCGGCTGATTATGGAGGCGTAATGAAGCGAGTGGTGGGGCTGATCCTGCTTGCACTCGGGGTAATGATGCTGGTGCTTGCCCCGTTGCTCAAGTTCTACGTGCTGCCGAGTGCAGCCAAGACCCCTGTCGACCAATACTCGGAGTCGACGTCGAACGTCTTGTTCGAGCAGAAATTGAACCCGCACAAGGTGGCCGCGGGCGATAGCGACCCCTATGACCGCAACGTGGAGGCGACGCAGTTCGTCTATGTCCGCGGGGACGTACCGGCCGCGGAGCAGCCCGAGGCGAAGTCACAGGACCTGGCCGTCTTCGACTACTTCCAGCGGGTGACCGACAACGCGACCGGCGATCTGATCGACGCCAGCACCGCGCGCTACGCCTTCAACCGCGTGTCCTCGGAGTTGGTCGACTGCTGCGGAGCCAGCGTCAACGACGAGCCGGTGAACATGGCCGGCAGCATCCTGCCGGTGAAGTTCCCGTTCAATGTCCAGCAGCAGGACTACCAGGTCTTCAACACCAGTGTCCTCACCGGCACGACATTCACGTTCGCCGGTCAGGAGGAGAAGTTCGGGATCAACACCTACGTGTTCAAGAACGAGGTACCACCGACCAAGGTGGGCATCCTCGAGGTGCCCAGCGCCGCGCTGCCGGGTGCGAAGAAGAACGCCGAGGGCAACACAGAACTCGACGAGATGTACTCCGTGGTCAACACCTACTGGATCGAGCCGGTCACCGGCCAGATCGTCGCCGGGGAGTCCACTGAGAACTCCACCTTCGACCTCGATGGTGAGCAGCAGTTGGTGAAGGCCATCTACACAGGTACCAACGGCACCCAGGAGGGCGCCGACGACATCGCAGCGCAGGCCAACCAGATCAAGATGGTCGGTACCACTGCCCCGCTGGTGCTCGGGATTCTCGGCATCGTCTTGCTTGTGATCGGCCTGCTCCTGCTGAGGGGCGGCAAGGAGAGCGCCGCAGCAGCACCATCGGCGTAGAACCGCTGACACCAGCGAGGGGTGGTCGGGCATCGTGCCCGGCCACCCCTTCGCTATGCTTGGCCCGGGCCCAACCGGGCTCCTGTAGCGTCGTGCCGTGTGCCCGGACAGAGGGGCTTCACGCTGATGGTTCGGCGCTTCAACCAACTAACAGACCGGCAACCAACACTTCATGACTGACAACCCCGACATCAGCGCAGTACCCACCTCCTCCGCGGCCCGCCAGGTGGCCGTCAACGACATCGGCGACAACGAGGCCCTGCTGGCCGCGATCGACGAGACCATCAAGGACTTCAACGACGGTGACATCGTCGAGGGAGTCATCGTCAAGGTCGACCGCGACGAAGTCCTGCTGGACATCGGGTACAAGACCGAGGGTGTCATTCCCGCCCGGGAACTGAGCATCAAGCACGACATCGATCCTTCACAGGTGGTCGAGGTCGGCGACCGGGTGGAGGCGCTCGTCCTGCAGAAGGAGGACAAGGACGGCCGCCTGATGCTGTCCAAGAAGCGCGCACAGTACGAGCGGGCGTGGGGCGACATCGAGAAGGTCAAGGAGGCCGACGGCGTCGTCACCGGCGTCGTGATCGAGGTGGTCAAGGGCGGTCTGATCGTGGACATCGGGTTGCGCGGCTTCCTGCCGGCCTCCCTGGTGGACATGCGGCGGGTCCGGGACCTGCAACCGTTCGTGGGCCAGGAGATCGAAGCCAAGATCATCGAACTGGACAAGAACCGGAACAACGTTGTGCTGTCCCGGCGGGCGTTCCTGGAGCAGACCCAGTCCGTGGTGCGCACTGGTTTCCTCAACCAGTTGCAGAAGGGCCAGGTCCGTACCGGCGTGGTCTCCAGCATCGTGAACTTCGGTGCGTTCGTGGACCTCGGCGGGGTGGACGGACTCGTGCACGTCTCGGAGTTGTCCTGGAAGCACATCGACCACCCGCAGGAGGTCGTCGAGGTCGGCCAGGAGGTCACCGTCGAGGTGCTCGACGTGGACATGGACCGCGAGCGCGTGTCGCTTTCGTTGAAGGCGACCCAGGAGGACCCCTGGCAGCACTTCGCGCGCACCCACGCCATCGGACAGGTCGTGCCCGGCCGGGTCACCAAACTGGTTCCGTTCGGAGCATTCGTGCGGGTGGCCGAGGGCATCGAGGGCCTGGTCCACATCTCGGAGCTGGCCGAGCGCCACGTCGAGATTCCCGAGCAGATCGTCACCGTCGGCGACGAGATCTTCGTCAAGGTCATCGACATCGACCTCGAACGCCGCCGGATCTCGCTGTCGCTGAAGCAGGCCAACGAGGACGCCGGGGCCGAGACCACCGACGAGTTCGACCCGTACCTGTACGGGATGCCCGCCTCCTACGACGAGAACGGCGCGTACATCGGACCCGAGGGCTTCGACCCCGTCAGCGGGGAATGGAAAGAGGGCTTCGAGGACCAGCGCACCGAGTGGGAGCAGCAGTACCAGGAGGCCTACCAGCGCTGGCAGCAGCACAAGGAGCAGATCTCCGAGGCCAAGAAGGCCGACGAGGAGGCCGCCGGGGACTACACCGCCGCACCGGTCGAGCCGTCGGGCTCGCTGGATGACGACGCCAACGAGGCGTTGGCCGCGTTGCGGGAGAAGTTGCAGAGCGAGAGCTGAAGGGCCCTCAGGGGATCGGGCTTCGTGCCAAAGTAGGCAGGATGAGCGCTGTCGAACAGGAACTGCCGCCCGCGGTCGTCTCTCACGGTCGCGGGCGGATTCCTGGCCTGGATGGCATGAGAGCGATTGCCGTACTCGCGGTCATGCTCTTCCACACCGGTGGTGCACCACTGCCGGGCGGCTTCCTCGGAGTCGATGTCTTTTTCGTGCTGAGCGGTTTCCTGATCGCGGGAATCCTGCTTGACGAGTTGCGAGGCACCGGCAGGATCGCACTGAACAACTTCTGGCTGCGGCGTGCCCGTAGGCTGGCGCCGGCGTTGTTGTTGCTGCTCGTGGTCGTGGGGCTGGCTCGGCTGGCCGTCGTCCACCCCGACCCGGGGAACTGGCGGTCGGACATGCTGGCCGCCCTGACCTACACCACGAACTGGTTCCAGATCGCCAACGGATCCGACTACTTCACGCAATTCGGTCAGCCACAGCCCCTCATGCATACGTGGTCCCTTGCGATCGAGGAGCAGTTCTACCTGATGTTCGCGGCGCTGATGGCACTTGTGCTCAAGCGTGCCCGGGCCTCGACGATCCTGGCCGTGTTCGTGGGGATGATTGTGGTGTCCGCCGGGTGGATGGCGTTGCTGGCCGACAGTGATCCGGTGTGGGCCTACTTCGGAACAGGAACGCGACTGCAGGCACTGCTGGTGGGTGCGTCGTTGGCCGTCATCCAGCGTCGGAGGGCCGGTCGTGCGGTGACCGGTGACCGCAGCAGCCTCGTAGGGTTCGCGGGAGGCGCGGTGCTGGTGGGTGCGTTCCTGCTGCCCGTTTCGAACGAGGCGATGTTCCGTGGTGGCTTCCTGGTCGTCGCGCTGGCTTCAGCCGCCTTGATCTGGGCAATTCTTGCCGGTGGACGTCTCGCGCAGCTCATGTCGTGGAAGCCACTCGTGGCGATCGGAGCCATCTCATACGGCGTGTACCTGTGGCATTGGCCCATCTTCATCCTCCTGGGCTCGGATCAGCAAACCAGCACCGTGGGGGAGCAGGTTTGGGCGTTCTTGATGACCATAGGGGTGGCCAGTGCCTCGTACTGGGCGGTGGAACGGCCGGTTCGTCAGGGAAGGTTCGCCAGCCTCCCGTCCGCCCGGCAGTGGGGCACCTACGCCGCAGCTGCCACAGGTATCGCCCTGCTGGCGCTGCTGCCCGCCCGGGCGGTTCCGGCTGACCCGCGGATTCAGTGGCCTGCGGCTGAGCAACTGCCCACCAGGATTCTCGCCGCCGGGGACTCGACGATGTTGGTTCTGTGGGAGCAGTTCCCGCGCGAGGTGTATCCCGACATGGTGGTCGACGGCCCGATGACTCTGGGGTGCGGGATCGTCGATGTTCCATATGTCCGTGAGGGAACGGTGAAGGCGCCCGAGGAGTGCGTCGGCTGGCAGGACGAATGGCGTCGCGAGTCGGATCAGGTCAATGCGGAGGTAGCTGTGCTGGGCAGTCCGGTCTGGGACTCCTTCGACAGGTACATCGACGGCCGTAGTTACGCGCCCGGAACGCCGGAGTTCGACACGGCTTATGTGGACGGTTTCAGCGAGGCGATCGCTCTTGCGGGACGCGGCGGGCAGATCCCCGTCTACGTGGTGGGCCAGCCGTGTCTGGCCAGCGCGATCGACCAAGTGCTGAACGATCCCAGAAGATCGTCCCAACTCGACGCCCTCGTGCGGACCGCGGTGAGCAAGGCGCCCAACGCGCGCTACGTGGACACCCGCGCAATGACGTGTGCGGCCGATGGCACTGCGGTGGTTGCCGGTCCCCGGAATCGGCTTCGCGAGGACGGTGTGCACTGGGGAAAGCGCGGCGCGGACGTCTTCTGGTCGACACTGTTCGCCCAGATGGCGAAGGGGCTCTAGATCCAATACCGTTCAGTTAGGGGCTGTCACTGTGTAGTTTGGTGATCGGCGGGGTTG
>DAOMFH010000011.1:18299-22098 GCA_035429705.1 Actinomycetota bacterium | reverse complement strand
CCGCAACAGTCGGTCGAGGGCAGCCGTCCCCAACGCCAGCTCAGCGGCTGAACTCAGCCGAAAGCGGACTGTTCCACAGTTCGGTCCATTCCAGTCCAGCGCTGCGCACCATCTCGCGCAGCAGTGGAATCCCGAGTCCGATCACGTTGGCCGGATCGCCGTCCACCGACCGCACGAAGGCCGAACCGTACCCGTCGAGGGTGAAACCACCAGCCACGCCCAGCGGTTCTCCGGTGGCCACGTAGGCCGCTATCTCGGCATCGTCGAGGTCGGCGAAGTGGACCGTCGTACGGGCTGCCGCGGTGATCACGCCGTGTTGGTGGACCAGACAGTGACCCGTGATCAGATCCGCGCTGCGACCGCGGATCTCGTGCCACCTCGCAACGGCGACCTGTGGCGTCACGGGCTTGCCGAGGCTCCGGCCGTCCACGTCCAGCACCGAGTCTGCGCCTACTACCAACCGGTGCGGGTGGCGCGACGCCACCCAGCGAGCCTTGGCCTCGGCCAGTCGCAGCGCCACCTCCTGCGGGCGGGCGCCGGGCATCTGCGCCGTCAGCGCGTCCTCGTCCACGCCGCTGACCACCACCTCCGGGTCGACCCCAGCTGCGCGCAGCAGCCGCAGTCGCGACGGGGAGGCCGAGGCCAGGATCAAGCGCACGCGCCCGATGCTAGCCCGCGGGCTTCTACCGCACGGCCGGATGGCCCTGCCCGAGCGCGCCAGTCATTGCCGTCCCGGTGCCAATCAGCAACCCGGCCCGCTGACCAACCGGCTGGCGCCTAGAATCGTGATGTGCGCAAAGTCCTGATTGCTAACCGTGGAGAGATCGCCATCCGAGTGGCCCGGGCCTGCCGGGACGCGGGGTTGGCCAGCGTGGCCGTGTACGCGAACTCCGACCGGGACGCGCTTCACGTCAAGGCCGCCGACGAGGCGTACTCGCTGGACGGGGACACCGCCGCTGAGACGTACTTGGTGGTGGACAAGTTGCTGGACGCGGCCAAGCGCAGCGGCGCGGACGCGGTCCACCCGGGCTACGGCTTCCTCTCGGAGAACGCCGACTTCGCCCAGGCCGTCATCGACGCCGGCCTGATCTGGATCGGCCCCCCGCCGGCGGCCATCCGGTCGCTGGGCGACAAGGTCTCCGCCCGGCACATCGCCCAGCGGGCTGGCGCGCCGCTCGTGGCGGGCACCCCGGACCCGGTGTCCGGCGCTGACGAGGTGGTCGACTTCGCCAAGGAGAACGGGTTGCCGATCGCGATCAAGGCGGCGTTCGGCGGCGGCGGCCGTGGGCTGAAGGTCGCCCGGACCCTCGAGGAGGTTCCCGAGCTCTACGACTCGGCCGTCCGCGAGGCGGTCGCCGCCTTCGGCCGCGGTGAGTGCTTCGTGGAGCGATACCTCGACAACCCCCGCCACGTCGAGACGCAGGTGCTGGCCGACATGCACGGCAACGTGGTCGTGGTCTCCACGCGTGACTGCTCACTGCAGCGCCGCCACCAGAAACTGGTCGAGGAGGCCCCGGCGCCATTCCTGTCAGAGGCGCAGGTCACCGAGCTGTACCGGGCCAGCAAGGCCATCGTGAAAGAGGCCGGGTACGTGGGCGCAGGAACCTGCGAGTTCCTGGTGGGCGAGGACGGCACCATCTCCTTCCTCGAGGTGAACACCCGACTGCAGGTCGAGCACCCCGTGACTGAGGAGGTCTCGGGCATCGACCTCGTCCGCGAGCAGTTCCGCATCGCCGACGGCGAGGAACTCGGCTTCGACGATCCCGAACTGCGCGGGCACTCGTTCGAGTTCCGGATCAACGGGGAGGATCCCGGAAGGAACTTCCTGCCCGCCCCCGGGGTGCTCACCGTGTGGCGGCCACCGTCCGGCCCGGGCGTCCGGCTGGACGCCGGATTCACGACCGGCGATGTGATCGGCGGCAACTTCGACTCGCTGCTGGCCAAGTTGATCGTCACCGGCGACGACCGTCAGCAGGCGCTCGAGCGCGCCCGGCGCGCCCTGGCCGAGTTCGAGGTCGAGGGCATCGCCACCGCCTTGACTTTTCACCGCGTCGTCGTTGCCGACCCGGCGTTCGCACCACTGGACCCGCGCAAGCCCTTCGATGTGCACACCCGCTGGATCGAGACCAGTTTCGACAACCAGATCCCTGCCTACGGGGGCACCGAAGCGGCGGAGGAGTCCGACGGCGAGCGGCAGGCAGTCACGGTGGAAGTCGGGGGCAAGCGCATCGAGGTGACCCTGCCGGCCGCGCTGTCGGTTGGCACGGCAGCACCGGCTGCGGGTGGTGCGAAGCGGCCCTCCAAGCGCGCGAAGAAGAGTTCGGGCGCGGGCGCCTCCGGGGACGCGCTCACTGCGCCGATGCAGGGCACCATCGTCAAAGTCGCGGTCGAGGAGGGCCAGTCGGTCGAGGCCGGCGAACTGGTCGTGGTGCTTGAGGCCATGAAGATGGAGCAACCCCTCAACGCGCACAAGGCCGGCACCATCACCGGGTTGGGCGCCGAGATCGGAGCGACCGTACCCACGGGGACCGTCCTTTGCGAGATCAAGGACTGATGACCAGGAGGTGGGCATGCGACGGCTTCTGGTGACGCTGCTCCCCCTGCTGCTCCTGGGCTGGATGGCGACACCTGCTGCAGCAACCACCGTCGACGATGTGGTCACGGCGCTGCAATCGGACCCCGTGTACAACGACCCGCGGGCTGAGAACGCGCTGACGACTGCCCAGGCCACGGAGCTCAGTTCGCAGATCGAGGCCGGTGGCACGCCGGTCTACGTCGCGATCCTGCCGGCAGCCGCCCGGGGCAGCCGCAGCACCGAGGACGTCGTGCGCTACCTGCGGCAGAAGGTCGGCCAACCGGGCACGTATGCGGCGGTCGTCGGCAACCAGTTTCGCTCCACAGCGCCGGCCGCTGCCGACGCCGCCTTCCAGCAGCAGGAGGGCAACGGCGTCTACGCGGTGCTCAGCCAGTTCGTGACCAACGTCGCAACCATGGGCGAGGTGGACGCTCTACCCCAAGAACCCGCCTCATCCCCCGACTCGGGCAGTGCCCTGGTTCCAGTGCTCGTGTTCGGACTGCTCGCGGCCGGCATCGGTGGTCTGGTCTTCACGGGCCGGCGTCGGCGCAAACGCGCCAACGCCGAGGCGTTGGCCACGGTCCGGCAGGCCCTCGACGAGGACATCACGGCGTTCGGGGAGTCGCTGGACTCCGTGGACTCCGCTGCGATCACCACCGACGAGAACCGGACCGACTGGATGTCCGCCCTGGACCAGTACGACCGCGCCAAGCAGGCAACCCTGAGCATGCGCACGCCCGCCGATGCCTCATCTGTGACCGCGGCACTGGACGAGGGGCGATTCCGGGTCGCGTGCGTGCAGGCCCGGCTGGCCGGCTCCCCCCTGCCCGAACGCCGGCCACCATGCTTCTTCGATCCACGGCACGGGCCGAGCGTGCAGGATGTCGCGTACACCCCCACCGGCACCAGTCATCCGCGTGACGTCCCCGCCTGCGCGGCGTGTTCGGCAGCACTCGCGGACGGACTCGACCCCTTGGTGCGGATGGTCCCGGCAACCGGCGGCGGCCGTCAGCCGTACTGGCAGGCTGGCCCCCAGTACGGCGGCTACGCGAGCGGGTACTACGGCGGCAGCGGAATGGATCTGTTTTCGACGATCCTGGTCGGCACCATGCTGGGGAACATGATGACCGGCCCCAGCCACGTGGAGTACCAGGGCAGCGACCCCAGCAGTATCGGCGGCGGGGACTTCGGCGGTGGCGACTTCGGCGGTGGCGACTTCGGCGG
>DAOMFH010000011.1:8318-18199 GCA_035429705.1 Actinomycetota bacterium | reverse complement strand
GTATCGGCGGCGGGGACTTCGGCGGTGGCGACTTCGGCGGTGGCGACTTCGGCGGCGGGGACTTCGGTGGTGGCGACTTCGGCGGTGGCGGCGACTTCGGAAGTTGGTGAGCCGGCTCGTCGTGCTCCCAATGGCCAGGGGCCCTGATGGCCCGCTTCCGCGCCGATGGCCCCCAGTAGCAGGACATCGGGGCGGAAAGGGGACAGGGAAGCCGCTGGGCGGACCGTCGGATCCGTCACCGCGGCCCACACCCTGGCGATCCGATCGCCTGAGTCATTCCACCCGGTGCAGGCGGCGGGCCGCCTCGGCGATGGATCCGCTCAGCGACGGGTACACCGCGAAGGTGGTGGCCAGGTCGTCGACGTTGAGGCCAAGTTCCACGGCCAACGCCAGCGGGTAGATCAGTTCGCTGGCGTTGGGAGCCACCACCACCGCGCCGACGACCGTCCCAGAGACCCGGCAGAAGATCTTGACGAATCCGTCGTCGAACCCCTGCATCTTGGCGCGCGCGTTGGTGGCCAGAGGAAGTCGGATCCCGTGTGCCCGGGCCACACCGGAATCCACCTCCGACTGCGTCACCCCGACGCTGGCGATTTGCGGGTCCGTGAACACATTGCTGCTGACCACCCGCAGGTTCAGTGGCGAAACCGCTTCACCCAGGGCGTGCCACATGGCGATCCGCCCCTGCATGGCAGCCACGTTGGCCAGCGGCAGTACGCCGGTGCAGTCCCCGGCCGCGTAGACTCCGCTGACGTTGGTGCGCGAGACACGATCCACCTGGATGTACCCGTTCGCGTCCAGCGTCACGCCGACGGCCTCACAGCCCAGTTCCTCGGTGTTCGGCACAGCACCCACCGCCATGAGGCAGTGCGTCCCGGCCAGTTGCTCACCGTCCTGCAGTGTCACCAGTACACCGGTGCTGGTTCGCTCGACGGATACCGCCCTGGTCTGTGGCGCCAGTTGCATTCCCCGCTGCTGCAGCACGATCTCCAGCACCTCGGCGGCATCGGAGTCCTCGGTCGGTAGGACTCTCGCCCGGGACGAGACCAGGACGACCTCGCTGCCCAGGCCGGTGTAGGCCCCGGCGAACTCCGCGCCGGTGACACCGGAACCGACCACGATCAATCGTTCCGGCAGTTCCTGCAGGTCGTACAACTGCTGCCAGGTCAGGATCCGCTCACCGTCGGGCCTGGCGGCGGGGAGTTCCCTGGGCCGGGCCCCGGTGGCCAGCAAGATGACATCGCCCTCGAGTTGCCGCCCCGCCACCTCTACCAAGCGCGGGCCGACGAGTCGGCCCCTTCCCTCTACGATCTCAACCCCGGCGTCGCGCAAGCGCCGGGCGATGTCCTCGCTCTGGGCGGCCGCCAGATCCTTGACCCGCTGGTTGAGCAGGGCGAAGTCCACACTCACCGTGCCCGGGCCCGGAACCTCCCCGGCCACCCGCACGCCCAGCTGGCCCGACACGTTCGCGCGGCCCACCCGCTCGGCCGTGGCGATCAGGGTCTTACTTGGCACACAATCGGTCAGCACGGCGGCACCCCCGATGCCACCTGACTCCACGACGATCACGCGGGCGCCGAACTGGGCGGCCACGAGTGCTGCTTCGTACCCGCCGGGGCCACCGCCGATCACCACGACGGACTTCGGGACTCCGCTCATGCCGACTTGGGCACCCGTTTGGTGGCGGCCCGCTTCGTGGCAGCGGCCTTCTTCCCGGCCGCAGGCTTCCCGGCCGCAGGCTTGGCGGCCGCAGGCTTCGTGGCAGCGGGCTTCGCGGCCGCAGGGTTCTTCGCCGCAGGCTTCGCGGCCGCAGGCTTCGTGGCAGCGGACTTCGCAGCGGGGGCCTTTCTGGCCGCAGGCTTCCTGGCAGCAGCGGGCTTCTTCGCCGCGGCGGGCTTCACCGTGGAGGATTTGCGGGACTGGGCGCCCGGCGGTGCCGGTTGGCCCGCGCGGGCCAGCGATTCACGCAGGGCGGTGAGCAGATCCACGACTTGCCCACCGTCCGCGGACGCCGGCTGCGCGGTCACGATCCCCTCCCCACCGTGCACCTTCGCTTCGATGAGTTCGAGCAGTTGCGCACGGTAGTCGTCATGGTACTGATCCGGGTCGAAGTCGGCCGCGAGCGACTCCACCAGCGACGAGGCCATCGCGAGTTCCTGCGGCCGGATCTCCACCTCGGAGTCGAGGATGTCGAAGTGAGCCGGGCGGACCTCGTCCGGCCACAGCATGGTCTGCAGCATCAGCACGTTCCCGCGCACCCGCAGGACACCCAACTGCTGTTTCTGCCGCAGGCTCACCTTGACGATCGCGGTGCGGTCAGTCTCCTGGAGCGCCTGGCGCAGCAGGACGTAGGGCTTCAAGGACCTTTCGTCAGGCTCCAAGAGGTACGCCTTGTCGAACCGCACCGCATCCACCTGGCTGGCCGGGACGAACTCGAGCACGTCGATCTCCTTGCTCGCCGCGACCGGCAGACTCGCGAAGTCCTCGTCGGTGAACACGACAGTGGGACCGTCGGGCACCTGGTACGCCTTGGCGATCTCCGCGAGTTCCAGCACGGCCCCGCACTCCCGGCACACCCGGTTGTACTTGACCCGCCCGTTGTCCGCGGCGTGTACCTGATGGAACCGGACATCGTGGTCCTCGGTCGCGGTGTAGGCCTTGACGGGAACCGAGACGAGCCCGAAGGAGATGGCACCCTTCCAGATCGCACGCACGCCCCCTAGCATGCTCCGTCGCGGTCGAAATCGCTACTGGCGGCGGGACTCCCAACAACAATGCCGGCGCATGGGCCCGCCGCCGGCAACCACGATCGCGCCCTGCCCGTTGGCACCTGTGGGTCCCGCGCCCGTAGGGTCGTGTGCATGTCAGGGATCGTCGCCCGGGTGGCCGGCCGGCAGGTCAGGCTGACCAGCCTGACCAAGGTGATGTACCCACGCCTGGGGGTCACGAAGAGCCAGGTTCTGGACTACTACGCGACCGTCGGCGACGCCCTGATCCGGCAGACGACCGGCCGGCCGGTGACCCGTATCCGCTTCCCCCACGGGGTCGGCGGCCAGTCCTTCTTCGAGAAGAACGCTCCGGACGGCATGCCGGAGTGGATTCCGCAGATGCTGGTCAGTTCCATCCGCTACCCGGTCTTCGACGAGGTGGCGGCGCTCGTGTGGTCCGCGCAGAACAACGCCCTGGAACTGCATACCCCGCAATGGCGTGAGCCCGGGCGGATCGACCGTCTCGTGGTCGACCTCGACCCGGGACCGGGCGCCGGACTCCCGGAGTGCTGCGAGGTCGCGCTGCTCGTCTCGGACTATCTCAAGGCCGACGGCCTGGACGCGCAACCGGTAACCAGCGGGTCGAAGGGCATGCAACTCTACGCGCCGTTCCCGGAGGCCATGGAGGCCACCGGGGTGGTCAACTACGCGCGCTCGATGGCCGGCGACCTGGCGGCGCGGCATCCACGGCACATCGTGGCCACCATGACGAAGTCCAAACGCGAGCGCCGCGTCCTGCTCGACTGGAGCCAGAACAATCCCGCGAAGACCACCATCACCCCGTACTCGCTGCGTGGCCGGGACCTGCCCTGGGCGGCCACGCCGGTGACCTGGGACGAGGTCCGTGAAGGGCTGACTGATCAGTTCCTCTTCTCGGAGACGATGGCCCGCCTGCAGGAGTACGGGGATCTGATGACGTCGTAGCCGAATCTCAGCGCCTGGGCGGGCGCGGCCTGAGCGCGACGGTGGGCATCGGCGGCGCCGGCAGTCGAGGATTCGGATCCCCGGCGACGATCCCGAAGCGTGCGTCACCGGACTGCCACTGCTCCCGTGCGGCCACGATCTCCTCGTGGGTGCGCGCTACGAAGTTCCACCACATCAGCAGGTGCTCGGACATCGGCTCACCACCGAGGATGAGGACCCGGGCAGGCCGGTCAGCCGCCAGCTGCAGCCTGCGCCGACCCCAGCCGAGATACTGCAGGCCCGCGTGCGGGACACGCTGATCGCCGATGTCGATTTCGGTGTCCAGCGCCAGGACCGCGTACTCGAAGTCAGGCTCGATCGGCAGTTCCGCGGCACCGGTCAGCCGGATTTCGGCTCCCACCAGCGGCGAGTGGCTGGTCGCGGCCGACCGCGCACCGGCGAACTCCCCGACCATCACGGTCGTGTCCACCGAACCGTCGGCCACCCGCGGAAGACCGGCGTGGTGCTCGAAAGCCGGTTCGGCGTCCCGGTACCGGTCGGGCAGGGCCACCCACAACTGCACCCCGTGCAGATCGGCGTCGTCGGTCGAGTACTCGGAGTGCGAGATGCCGCGTCCGGCGGTCATCACATTCAGTTCGCCGGGCCGGACCACTTGATGCGATCCCACGCTGTCCCGGTGCTCCACCTGCCCGCTCAGCAGCCAGGTGACCGTCTGCAGCCCGATGTGCGGATGCGGTGGCACCGACATCCGCAGTCGGTCGGGACCGTAGTGATCCACGAAACACCACGCCCCCACTGTGCGGATGCGCTTGTGCGGCAGGGTCCTGCGCACGGTCATCGCCCGCGGCCCGCCCAACGGCACGATCCGCGGTTCCAGGAGAACCGGTTCCGGTGAGTGGCCGGACCGTCCGCCACACTCGGCCTCCCGCGGGTGCTGCTCAAGGTTGCTCATACTGCGACTCAACCACGAATCACGGGTACTGCCCCTCAGCCGTACGGCGGTCATCGCGCGTTAGTCTGCCTGCGTGACCCTGTACGCGGCCTACGGATCGAGCCTGGACCCGGAGCGCATGCTGCAGATCGCCCCCCACTCCCCGGCGGCCGGGGCCGGCTGGCTGGACGGCTGGCGACTGACCTTCGGTGGCGAGGACCTGGGCTGGGAAGGTGCGCTGGCCACCGTCGTGGAGGACCCCGACGAGCAGGTCTTCGTGATGCTCTACGACGTGAACCGGCTCGATGAGGGCCTGCTGGACGCGTGGGAGGGCACCGATCTCGGCATCTACAACAAGATCCGGGTCCGTATCCAGACGCTCGAGGGCGAAGTCGTGGCCTGGCTCTACGTGCTCAACGGGTACGAGGGCGGGCTGCCCTCCGCACGCTACCTGGGCACCATCGCGGACGCCGCCGAGAAGGCCGGGGCGCCGGAGGATTACGTCCGGGACCTGCGCAACCGTCCGTGTTCCTCGGTCGGCCCCTGATCCAGCCTGGCGCCCCGACCTGTTCTGGCTTTCCAGCCGGAATCCGCCCGGTTTTGCGCCTATCCTGGGTCGGGTGACAGCAGCAGAACTGGCCAGCGAAGCGGCCGCGACCATCGCCGAAAAGACCGGGATCGATCAGCATGACGTCGCCGTCGTGCTCGGCAGCGGATGGTCCGCGGCGGCTGACGCGTTCCCCATCACCGCCGAGATCCCCTACTCGAGCATCCCCGGATTCAGCGCGGCCGCGGTGGCGGGTCATTCCGGCGCACTGCGCAGCGTGGTGGTGGGTGAGAAGAACGCCCTCCTGTTCTCAGGACGCACCCACTTCTACGAGGGTCGCGGCGTCGACGCGGTGGTGCACGGTGTTCGCACCTCCGCCGCCAGTGGCTGCTCGGTGCTCATCCTCACCAACGGCTGCGGCGGGCTGAACCCCGACTGGGCACCCGGCACACCGGTGCTGATCAGCGACCACCTCAACCTGACCGCCCACACCCCCCTGGTCGGCGCGGACTTCGTGGACCTCACCGAGGTCTACTCCCGGCGCCTGCGCGACCTGGCGCGCACCATCGACCCGACGCTGGACGAGGGGGTCTACGCACAGTTCATCGGCCCGCAGTACGAGACCCCGGCTGAGGTGCGCATGGCCGGCATCCTCGGTGCGGACCTCGTCGGGATGTCCACGGTGCTGGAAGCCATCGCTGCCAGATCCGCGGGCCTGGAGGTCCTGGGCATGTCGCTGGTCACCAACGCCGCTGCCGGGATGAGCGGTGAGGCCTTGCACCATGCCGAAGTGCTGCAGGCCGGCAAAGACGCCGCAACCCGGATCGCCGGGCTGCTGAAGAGCATTCTGGAGTCATTGTGAGCGGACTGCGCGCCCAGGCCGAGGCATGGCTGGCCGAGGATCCCGACCCCGAGACACGCGCCGAGTTGCAGGCGTGGCTCGACGCCGACGAGCAGGACAAGCTGGCTGCCGCCTTCGCCGGGCCGCTGACGTTCGGCACCGCCGGTCTGCGCGGCCCGCTGGGCCCCGGACCGGCGGCGATGAACCATATCGTGGTGGCCAAGGCCGCCGCCGGGTTGTGCCAGTACGTGAAGGACAAGGGCGGCTCGAAGATTGTCATCGGCTACGACGCCCGGCGCAACAGCGAGGCCTTCGCCGAACTCACCGCCGCGATCGCCGCTGCCGCGGGCTTGCAGGCGGAGGTCCTCCCCCGCAAGTTGCCGACCCCAGTGCTCGCCTATGCCATCAAGGCGCGCAACGCTGACGCCGGGGTGGTCGTGACCGCCAGCCACAACCCGCCGCAGGACAACGGCTACAAGGTCTACCTCGGCGACGGCATGCAGATCGTCTCTCCGGCCGACGCCGAGATCTCCGAACGGATCAGCGCTCAGCCGGCGTTCGACCAGATCCCGCGATCCGATGCCTGGACCCGGCTCGACGAAGGGATCGTCGACGAGTACCTTGCCCGCGTGGTCTCGCTGGCCGATCCCGCCAACACCGCCGGTGCCCGGTTGACGGTGGTCTACTCGGCCATGCACGGCGTCGGGGGCGGGCTGTTCGAGTCGGCCTGCGAACGACTGGGTTTTGTGGACCTGCACCCCGTGGCCGAGCAGTTCGAGCCTGACCCGGGATTCCCGACCGTCGCCTTCCCGAACCCGGAGGAGCCGGGGGCGATGGACTTGGCGCTGGCCACCGCGCAGCGGGTGGCTGCGGACCTGATCATCGCCAACGACCCCGACGCCGACAGGTGCGCGGTGGGCATCCCCACTCCCGACGGTTTCCGCATGCTGCGCGGGGACGAGGTCGGAGTCCTACTGGGCTGGTGGACGTCCACCCGGGCACCGGCGCGGGGTTCGCTGGTCACCACCATCGTGTCGAGTTCGATGTTGGGCGCGGTGGCCGAGGCGGCCGGGCTCAGTTTCAAGCAGACGCTCACCGGGTTCAAGTGGATCACCCGGCCCGAAGACATCATCTACGGCTACGAGGAGGCGCTGGGCTACTGCGTGGATCCGCAGACCGTGCGGGACAAGGACGGGATCAGCGCCTCGGTACGCGTGCTGGAACTCGCCGCGCACCTGCGCAACCGCGGCCTCACCTTGGCCGACCAACTCGATCAGTTGGCCCGGGACCACGGCGTCTACCTGACCGACCAGATCAGCATCCGGGTCCAGCAGCTCTCCGACCGGGATCGCGCCCTGGCCGCCCTGGCCGCCCGCCCCCAGGACGCGATCGCCGACCTCGCGAGTGTCACCGACCTGACCGACTCCTCGGCCACCGGACTGCCGCCCACCGAGGGGCTGCGCCTGACCTTGCGTGGCGGCGGACGAGTGATCGCCCGCCCGAGCGGGACCGAGGCGAAACTGAAGGTCTACCTCGAGGTGGTCGAGCGAACCGGCGACCTCTCAGCGGACCGGAGTCGCGCCGCCGAACGGATGGCAGAACTCAGGGCGGGTCTGGAGAGTTTCCTGGCGGCTGTGTGAGCAGAGCAGAAGTGGTGCCGGCGGTGGTGCTGCCATGACCCCGCCCCAGGTGGTCGTGCTGGACACCCGGGGGGCGCACGACCAGGCCGCGTTCCGCGCAGCCTTCACCCGCAGCCTCGATCTGCCGCAGTCCTGCGGCCAGGACTGGGAGGCCCTCTCCGAGTGCCTGCAAGGCTTCCTGCAGCGGACCGCACCAGTGCTGGTCGTGTGGACGGGCGCCTCGCACCTCACTGACGAGGACCGGGGCGTCGTGCTCGACAGGCTCTCGGGGCGGTTCGAATCCGGCGCGGATCTGCTCATCGTCGACGAGGTGGCGGTCGCACCCCAGCCGGATTTCGCGCTCGACCACGTCCAGTTGGCCATCCCGCCCGGGCAGGAACCGGCCGCGCGCGAATACTGGGTCGAGCTGGTCGGGCTGACCGAGGTCGGCAGACCGGCGGAGCTGGCCGCCCGGGGCGGCGTCTGGCTGACCGGTGAGGCCCTGGAACTGCATCTAGGGGTGCAGTCCCCGTTCACGCCGGCGGGGAAGGCCCACCCGGGGATCATGGTTCGCGACTTCGATCTGCTCCGGGATCGCCTGGTCAGGGCCGGGCATCCCGCGCGGGACGCCACCGACATCCCCGGGCGGCGG
The DNA here is from genome assembly GCA_035429705.1 of Actinomycetota bacterium. Classification (GTDB taxonomy): domain Bacteria; phylum Actinomycetota; class Actinomycetes; order S36-B12; family UBA10799; genus JADKAV01. The sequence continues at coordinate 9,917 of DAOMFH010000011.1, read as the reverse complement.
CGCTTCCACACCCAGGACCCGTTTGGTAACCGAATCGAATTCATCGCATTCTGAGCTGGAGGACATCATGATCACCCGTACTGAACTCGCGCGCATGGTCGACCACACGATCCTGAAACCCGAGACCACCACCGCAGACATCGAGCGTCACTGCCAGGAGGCCGTCGAACTCGGCGTGTTCAGCGTCTGCGTGTCTCCGTCCTTCCTGCCGATACCGGCCGACTGGCTGCCCGGCGTGGCCGTGGCGACCGTCTGCGGATTCCCCAGCGGCAAGCACAAGGCCGGCGTCAAGGCCAGCGAGGCCGCCCGGTCGGTGACCGACGGCGCCGACGAAGTGGACATGGTCATCGACATCGGCAACGCGATCACCGGTGACTGGAAGGCCGTCGCCACCGACGTCCGGACGGTCCGGGAGGCGATCCCGGGGGCACTGCTCAAGGTGATCATCGAGTCGGCGGCGCTTTCCGACGCGCAGATCGTCGAGGTCTGCCGGATCTGCGCGGACATGGGAGCGGACTTCGTGAAGACCTCCACCGGCTTCCACCCGGCCGGCGGGGCCTCGGTGCACGCCGTGGAACTCATGCGCAACACCGTGGGCGATGCTCTCGGGGTGAAGGCCAGCGGCGGGATCCGGTCGTGGGACGCAGCCGTTGCGATGGTCGACGCAGGCGCTTCCCGACTGGGCCTCTCGGGTACTGCCGCCGTCCTGTCCGGGGGTGCTGCGGAAGGCGACTACTGAGGCCGAACCGGATCTTCGCGTCAGGAGGCGGTTCGGGCCACTCGAGGCTTGACCTTCGCGAGGCGTCCCCTGGCTCTGAGCTCTCCCTAACGACCGGGCGACACTCGCGGCCGTGAGTGCGGGCCTGTGGGGGTCACGGGCGGGTGTTGCGGGGTCGCGCCGTTGTGGGTCTGTTGCGCGCCCGGTGTCGCGATGGCTCACGGACGTCGAGATTCCTCACCGATACGGCAGCCCCACCGTCCCCCGCCTCCCGGACCGGTGCACCGCCTCCATGAGCGCCCGCAACCCCCTCGGCCTGCACCATCAAACCCGGGCTGGTTCCACCACCCCCCAACTGCGCCCACGATGCGGAGCCCCGCCAAACCCCGGCGCTGCACCGGTCGCATGCTGGGTAGACTGGTCGTTCACCTCGTACACGGGAGGAGTTGTCTCCATGCCATCCGGCACAGTCAAGTGGTTCGACACCGAGAAGGGCTTCGGCTTCCTCGCGGGCGAGGACGGTGACGAGGTGTTCGTGCACGCCAGCGCCCTGGAGCCCGGGGTCACGCTGCGCCCGGGTGCCCGCGTCGAGTTCGGTGTCGTCGATGGCCGCCGCGGCAAGCAGGCACTCAGCGTGAGCCTGGTGGAACCGACAGCGAGCGTGGCCAAGGCCCGCCGCAGGCCGGCCGAACAGATGAGCCCGGTGGTGGAGGATCTGATCAAACTCCTGGACTCCGTCGGCGGTCAACTGCGTGCCGGCCGGTACCCCGACGATGCGAAGGCAGCCAAGACCGCCCGACTGCTCCGCGCGGTCGCCGACCAGTTGGACGTCTGAGTCCGACCTGGGCCGGGCGGAGCCGCTGCTCAGAGCTGGACGTCCA